>JAJUHR010000157.1 GCA_029267795.1 Planctomycetota bacterium | reverse complement strand
TGAGCGGGAGGTTACGCCTAGCCGGCCTGGGCCGGGGTTTTCGCAGCCCAGCCGTCGATGATCTGCACCAGCCGGGGCAGGTCCGGCTTGGCCAACTGGTCATCCGCCCCGACCCGTTCGCCCTTGTGGCGCGTGTCGTCGGTGATCAACGAGCTGAACAGCAGCACCGGGATGTGCCTGTAGCCGGCATGGGATTTCAACCGGCGAGTCAGCGCCAACCCGTCCATCTGGGGCATCTCGATGTCAGTGACGATCAGGTGGGGCAAGCGCTGGGGATCGCCCTGGCACGCTTCGATCGCCTCCCACGCCTCGACCCCATTGCTGAAGCACTGCACGTGGCGGTAGCCACTTTGCGTCAACGCTGACTGCATCAGCCCGCGGATAAAGTTGCTGTCCTCGGCCACCCAGACCCTGTACGCGCCACGGTTGATGCCGCGGGTATTTTCGACGCTGTCGACGTGCAACTGTCGTTGCATGCTGATGTGGTCGATGATCGACTCGAAATCGAGGATCATGATCAGCTGGCCGTTCACCTCGGTCATGCCGGTAAGCACGAACTGCTGGCGACCGTCCGTGTCGGGCACGGGGCGGATCGCCGCCCAGCTCAGGCGGTGGATCTGCTCCACGCTGTCGACCAGGAACGACGCCCTGGCCCCGTTAAACTCCGTGACAATGATTCGGCGGGTTTTCGCGGCGTTGTCCAGCGGTTGGGTGTTCAGGTACCGGTGCAGGTCCACCAGCGGCAACACATGCCCGCGAAGGTTGAACAGACCCAGCACAGCGGGGGGCTGGCTGGGGGCGGCTACCACGCGGACCGGGACGATCACCTCGCGCACCTTGGCGATGTTGATCCCATATAACCCCTTGCCCAGCCGAAACACCAACAATTCCAGCTCATTGGTGCCCGACTCCAGCAGGATCTCGGAGCGGCCCCTGTCCCTCGACGTGGCAGTCGCTGGATTAGCCGTCGTCATCGTGGTCATGGTTACACCGCGTTTTTGAGGGTTTTTGGGGGTCTATCAAGCAATCGATCCTCGCGATTATCGACCGCATCAGCCACACCCTTGATCTGAATGTGGGGTCTGCGGAGCAGACGGTTTGTCCTTGGATGGTACGATCGGACCTGGGCGTCCGTCTGCGGTTATCCGGACGATCGTTGACAGGGTTCCTTGGCGATCCTACGCTTCGCGGCGCCGTGGTACATTCCCCCGCGGCGATCCACCGATTGGTGAGCGTAGCTCAATTGGTTAGAGCACCAGGTTGTGGTCCTGGGGGTTGGGGGTTCGATTCCCCTCGCTCACCCTTGCTTGTGCCCCGGGAAGTGCTGCCCTGAGTTACCCACGCGAACGCTTCCCCGCTCGGCGGCGTTCCCATAGGGCCGGCGCGTTAGGATCCCTTCCCATGCTCGCTGACCAGCTGTCGTACCTCGGCTCGAAGGTCTCACAGGCGGCCGAGGGCGCCGGGCGGTTCACGCGCTTTAGCCTCAGCGCCTCGGGGTGGTTGTTCCGCGGCGTCAACGTCTGGGGTCGCTTGAGGCTGCTGGGCCCGCAGTTTTATCAGATCGGCACGCGGAGCATCCCCGTGATCATGCTCCTGGGGGCGTTCGTGGGGATGGTCCTGGCGATCGAGACCTACGACCAGTTCGCGGCGATCGGGCAGGAGTTGCGGCTGGGTGGGATCGTCAACATCTCGGTAGTCAAGCAGATCGGGCCGGTGCTCGCCGCGGTGATGCTCGCCGGGCGGGTCGGCGGCTCGGTGAGCGCCGAATTGGGCACGATGCACGTGACCGAGCAGCTCGACGCGTTGCGGGTCATGGGCACCGACCCCATCGCCTACCTCGTCGTGCCGCGCGTCCTGGCCTGCGCCGTGATGATCCCGATCATGACCGTGTTCAGCGACCTGCTGGGCATTTTGGGCGGGTATTTCATTACGGTGGTTTGCTACGGGGTCAACGCGGAGGGCTACTGGGAGTTCTCCTCGCGGTTCGTCGGCACGTACGACGTGATGACCGGCTTGATCAAGAGCGTCATCTTCGGCCTGTCGATCGGGTTGATCAGTTGTTACAAAGGGTTCCACTGCCGCAGCGGCGCCGCGGGGGTCGGGCGGGCCGCCACCGACGCGTTCGTCGCCAGCTTCATTGCCATCATCGTGTCGAACTTCTTCTTGGCGAAGCTGATGAAAGACCTGTACGACGTGATTTACGGGTACGACTCGGTCACGGCGTTTAGCGGGTAAGTGCACGACGGTGGGGGCGCGTTTGAGGCCGCGTGTCCGGCCTTTACCCCGCCAATCGCACCGGCACGCCGTGGTCCGCCAGGTACCGCTTGGTCTCGCCGATGGTGTATCGGCCGTAGTGGAAGATGCTGGCGGCCAGCGCGGCGTCGGCCCCGGCCTCGGCGAGCACCTGCCGCATGTGTTCCGGGTTGCCGCACCCTCCCGAGGCCACGACGGGCACGTCCACCGCGGCCACCACCGCCGCGGTCATCTCCAGGTCGTAACCGTCTTGCGTGCCGTCGCGATCCATGCTGGTCAGCACGATCTCGCCGGCCCCGAGGCGCACCACCTCTTGCGCCCACGCCACCGCCTCCAGGCCGGTCGGCTTGCGGCCGCCGTGGGTGTGGACCTCGAAGATCGTTTGGCCGTCGCGGGCCACGCGCTTCGGGTCGATGTTGACCACCGTGGCGCAGCGGCCGAAGCGCTGGGCGGTCTCGGTGACGATCGAGGGGTTTAGCACCGCGGCGGTGTTGATGCTCACCTTCTCGGCGCCGGCCCGGATCAGAGCGGTCACGTCCTCAATCGTGCGGATCCCCCCGCCAACGGTGAAGGGCATGAAGCATTCGTCCGCGACACGCCGGACCACGTCCAGCATGATCTGCCGCTGCTCGTGGCTGGCGGTGATGTCCAGGAACACCAGCTCGTCGGCCCCGGCCTGGTCGTACTGGCGGGCCACCTCCACCGGGTCGCCTGCGTCGCGCAGCTGCACAAAATGCACGCCCTTGACCACGCGGCCAGCTTTGACGTCCAGACAGGGGATGATTCGGTGCGTGAGCATGGGTTACACTCTACCAAGGCGCCACGGGCCCAAGCACGCAGCTCCCAGGCCTTGGAAATATAGGCGCTTAGAGCCGCTCCTGCTCCGCCCGCTGTTCAGTTGAATCCATAAGGCATACACTGTTCGACTTGGCTAAAGAGGCTGTCGTTTCCCCCAGCCAGCGACAGGACGCACAGGGCATCCACGGCATGACCAGGCGAGTGATCATCACGGGTTTGGGTCCGATCAGTGGCTTGGGCCAGGGCATCGATCCGACCTGGCAGCAGCTGCTGGCCGGGCACAGCGCCGTGGCGCCGATCCGGGAGTTCGATGCTTCGAAGTTCGCCTGCCGGGTCGCTGCCCAGATCGACGGGTTTAACGTCAGCCAGTACGTGCCCAAGACCTACCGCAAAGCCGTGAAGGTGATGGCCCGTGACATCGCCTTGGCGGTGGCGGCTGCGGAATTGGCGGCTCGGGACGCTGACTTGGTTACGCGGGGCAACGCCGCCGAGGGCGCCACCACTTCCTACGACCCCACTCGGATGGGCGTGCACATCGGCGCGGGGTTGATCGCCGCGGAGCTGGACGAGCTGACCGCCGCCCTGGCCGAGGCCCGCGACGAGCGGGGGGGCTTCGATTACCACAAGTGGGGCCGCGAGGGGATGACCCACCTGACCCCCCTGTGGCTGCTGAAATACTTACCCAACATGCTGGCGTGCCACGTAACGATCATCCACGACGCCCAGGGACCGTCGAACACGATCACCTGCGGCGAGTCGTCGGCGCTGCTGAGCATCGGTGAATCGCTTCGGGTGATCCAGCGCGGGGCAGCGGACCTGTGCTTCTGCGGCGGGGCTGAGAGCAAGCTCAACCCCATGGCGTACCTGCGGCAGCACATGACCGGTTGGCTGAACCCAAACGGCAACGACCGGCCCGCCACGGCCGTGCGGCCGTTCTGTCAAACCGCCGCCGGAACAGCGATCGGCGAGGGCGGCGGGATCGTGATCCTGGAATCCCTGGAGACGTTCCGGCATCGCGCCGCCAAGGGGCCCGCCAAGGCCTACGCCGAGGTGCTCGGCTTCGGCGCTTCGCAGACGCTGAACCCCACGGTGAGGAACCTGATGCCTGACCCGCAGGGGCGTGGCTTGGCAGCGGCGATCCGGGCCGCCCTGCGCGATGCCGCCGTCACGCCGGCGCAGATCGACTTGGTGATCCCCTTTGGCGTGGGGGTGCCGGAGTGCGACCGCGCCGAGGCCGCGGCGCTGCGGGCTGTGTTCGGTGACGGGGAAGGCGGTGACGGCGACGGCTTGGCATGCCGGCCCGTGGTCGCGTCGATCAAATCTATGGTCGGGCTCTGCGGCGCAGGCGCCGGCGGGCTGGACGTGTGCGCCGCGGCCAAGGCGCTGGCGGAACAGACCATCCCCGCGGTGATCAACTGCCAGCGGCCCCTGGACGGGATCCTTGCCGGTTCGTCCGGGCCGCGTCGCCAACCCCTGGAGCACGTACTGATCATGAACACCGGCATGGGCGGGCAGAACGCGGCGATGGTCTTAAAGAGGTTTCAAGCTTAGGGCTCACAGCGATGGCAGGGAAACGGGTGGTCATCACGGGGATCGGGTGGGTGACCCCACTGGGTCACGACATCGAGACGGTGTGGAAGAGGTTGCTGGCGGGCGAGTCGGGGGTGAGCCAGACCAACCACTTCGACGCCTCCACATTCCCGACGCGCATCTCGGCCCAGGTGAGGGATTACGACTACCGCCAGTACGTGCAGCGCCCCCACCTGCACGAGGGGGTGGGGCTCAACACGCAGTTCGCACTGGGCGCCGCGGCCCAGGCTTGGCGGGCGGCGGGGCTGGACCGCTGCGACGGCCTGGACCGCGAACGCCTGGGGCTGTATCTGGGCTCCGGTGAGGGGCCGCTGGACTTCGAGAGCTACGTCGCCGCAGACTTGGCCGGGTGGGACACGCAGAGCCGGCGCGTCGACGGCGGTCGCTGGGCCGAGGTGGCCTTGACGCGGATGAACGCCGTCCGCGAGCTGGAGCAGGAGCCGAACATGCCCCTGTCC
>JAJUHR010000320.1 GCA_029267795.1 Planctomycetota bacterium | reverse complement strand
GCCCGCCTCGCGCAGGGTTTGCCGATTGAGCGAGGCGACTTCGTCGTTGAGCTTCAGCACGTTCTCGATGACGGGGATCTCTTTCACGCGGTCGGGTCCTTGCGGGCTGAGGATTGTCTTGGTGTTACGGCGTGCACAGGAACTTGCGAAACTACAACTTTACCCGTCGGGGCGCGGGGGTTCATGGCCGATGCTCTGGTCCACTTCGAGGGACAGCAGGGTGAGTTCGTCATCACCGGCAGGTCGTGGGCTGGGGTGGCCGCACGGGCACGCTTCCATCGGGTTGCCGCTTTCCCACCGGCGCCCGCACGCGGGGCATCGAAGCCGCCAGGGCAACAACTCCAACTGGAGTGTCGAGCGTCCGAATTTGGTATCCTTGGCGACGGCTTTCCAAGCCCATTGTAAAGCCTCGGGTTCGATGGCCCGCAGGGGGCCGACGCGCACGTTTACCCTGCGCACCGTCACGTCGTTTGGTGCGTGCTGGCAGACCAAGCCGAACAAAGCCCGTGCTATGGATATCTCGTGCATGCTGCGGGTCTTTGGCCTCCCTAAGGTTTGTGTGATTTCTCAAGCCAGTGTCCGACATACGCGGCGATCCGGCGTGCTGCTGGGGGCACCTGCCGCTGGACAGCCTCATGCATGGGTTGCCCCGAATGGGTTGAGCCGATCGTGCACGCCACGAGGTGAACGTGTCGCGGCAGCATGCCGAGTCGGTCGGCCAGACCGATCTCGTCGGCGATCGAGACCCCGTGGCTGCTTAACACGGCCTCGTGGGCCGGGGGCGGGCGAGAGGGGGCGAACCAGTCTAGTTCGATCAGGTGCCCGACGGGCTTATCGTCTTGGACGGCTGCGTCGACAACGAGCAGCAGCTGGGGGCCCGGGAGGTGGTCCAGCAAGCCTCCTGGCTTGGTGCCGAGGTTCACGATTTCCACTGCGGGCAAGCGCTTTCGGATCAACACTTCGGCGACCCGTGGGCCAAACGCGTCGTCCCCGGCCATCGCGTTCCCGCATGCGGCGATCAAAATCGGACAGGCGCTACTGAGCATGCGGATTCCTTCCCCGGCGTGTCTATTGGGACGGGGCTTTCTGTGGTGTTCTTGGGCCCTGCCAGGTACGTGTGAATTTTAGGAAATGGACCGAGCAGCTGATGCACGGGTCGTAGTTGCGGATCACGCGTTCGCATTGGAGGGCTGCCTGCTCGTCGCTTAAGTCGACCACCCGCTGGGCGATTTCGTAAAGGTCCTGTTCGATCATGAGTTGATTTTGACTGGTCGGGGGGATGATCCGTGCATGAGCGATGGAGCCGTCTTCCTGCGTGGTGTATTGGTGCCAGCAGATCCCGCGGGGCGCCTCGGTGCCGTGTCCCCCGGTGCCGGCGCGAGGCGTGATCGGGACCCGGCTGCGGGTGGGTGGCGCATATGCCTCCAGGATGTCCGCGGCCGTAGCCAGCGCGTGCGTCACTTCGATCGCCCTGGCCAGCAGGCTCAAAAAGTTATTCCGCCAGGGCAGCGATTGGCCGATCGTCCCGCTGACCTCCCGCAACAGCTCCGCGGCCTGGGGGTGGAGTTTTTCGGCGTTGAGGTTCAGTCTGGCCAGCGGGCCGACGAGGTAGCCCCCCCGGCCCCTGATCGCCGAGTACAGGGCTGTGGAATGCTCCAGGTGGCGCTCCTCGATCGCTTGTGCGAAATCGGCCTGGTCGACGTCCAGGCCCTTGCTGGACTTGATGCGGCCGAGATTCATCGGATAAGCGTCGTCCGGGCACAGGGCCACGAACTCGTAGTCGCGCTGAAAGTCTGGGAAATCGACCTGTTCGGCGAGGAACAGAGTCAGCTCGCTCATCAGGTCGAGGCAGGCGCGGACCTCGGGCAGAAGCTCGGCGATCCGCTGGGGATCGGGGGCGCAATAGAACCCGCCGACGCAAACCCCCACGGGGTGTACCGAGCGGCCGCCCAGGGTCGCGATGATCGCGTTGCCGGCCTTCTTGATCCGCAGGGCCTTGCGGACGACAGGGCCGTGATCCTCGGCCATGGCGATCATGCTCTGGTAACCCAGGAAGTCGGGCAGGTGGAGCATGAACATGTGCATCACGTGGCTCTCGATCCACTCGCCGCAGTACAGCAAATCCCTCAAGGTGCGGATGGCGGGGTCCACGGCGTCGAAGGCACCCAAAGCCTTCTCCAGCGCGTGGCAGGAGCCCATCTGGTAGGCCACCGGGCAGATCCCGCAGATTCGAGCGGTGATGTCCGGCACCTCTTGGAAGTGGCGCCCACGTAGCAAAGCCTCGAAGAACCGCGGCGGTTCGTAGATCTGCAGCCTGACCTGTTCGACTTTGCCTTGGCGCATCGACAGGTGCAGGGAGCCTTCGCCCTCGACTCGGGCGATAGCGCCGACCCGGATCGTGCGTGTGTCAGGGTTCTTGTTGTTCGAGTTGCTCATAGTGGTCGCTGGCCTGCTTGAACGGTTCGAGGTAGCCGTTGAACGATCGCAACAGCCGTTTCATGTCGCGGTTGCTCTGGCCCAGGTCGCGTGTGAACAACCGGCCGAGGGAGTGGATGTTGGGCTGTTCCATGGGGCCGAAGCAGCCGTAGCAGGCGCGGTTGCAGCCGGGGCACAGCGCCCCGCAACCGGCCTGGGTGATCGGCCCAAGGCAGGGCTTGCCCTGGGATACCACGACGCAGGGCAGGCCTCGGCGTTTGCACTCCACACAGACGCTGTAGGTCGGGATGTTGGGCTTGCGGCCCACGAGCAGGGCCGAGAGCAACTCCAGCAATTGGTCGGCGTTCACTGGGCAGCCGCGCAGCTCGAAGTCAACGAAGACGTGCGCCGCGATCGGGGTGGCGGTTTCGAGGGTCTTGATGTACTGCGGCGTGGCGTAG
>JAJUHR010000027.1 GCA_029267795.1 Planctomycetota bacterium | reverse complement strand
TGCCCTCGATCACGCGGGCGGCTTGCACGGATAGAGGGAGTTGGTCCAGCTCGCGGAGCACTGTTGGAAGCAGGTGCAGCGCCGCGATATTCTCGCGGGCCTTGGCCAGGCGATACGGGTCCTCGAAGCCGTGGTGCCGCAGGATCTGTTCGCGCACGATGCAGATGGCCAGGATGTCCAGCCGACCGTATTTCTGCGGCTGCTGAGCCACCTCGTCGAGGTAGGCGTAGAAGTCCTTCGCGGCCGCGTCACAGCGGCGCCGGGCGGCTGATTCCGACTCGCCGCGGTCGGTGGCTTCGGCGATCGCTTCCTCGACCAAGCTCGCGAAATGTTTGCGGAACAAGCCCAGCCAGTACGCCCGGCGGGATGCGCTCAGGCCCAGGTCGTGCCCGCAGGCGACGTACCGCTGCGGGTCGGCCAGCAGAGGAAGGACCGCGGTCGATTCGCCAGCCGCGGCGGCACCGGTGATCGTCCGTGTCATATCAGCAAACCGATCCGCGACAGACCGTCGCAAAGTTGGCGAGCATCCGTAGCCCGATGCGCTGGGACTTCTCTGGGTGGAACTGGGTGGCCCAGACGTTGTCGCGCCAGATCGAGGCGCAGAACTCCCCGCCATAGTCGCAGGTGGCGCTGGCGACCGGGTTGTCGGGGGTTTCCACGGGTCGGGGGTAGTACCCGTGCACGAAGTACACCGCGACGCCCTGATCGAGCCCGCTGAGCAATGGGTCGTCGCGCCGCCAGTGGATCGTATTCCAGCCCATGTGCGGGACCTTGCGGCGGGTGCCATCGGCTGCCCGTGGGCTGAAACCGACCACGGACCCCGGGAGCACCGCCAGGCCGGGCACGGGCTGATCGGGGCTGGAGGCGTCCTCCTGCGAATCCTCGAAGAGCAGCTGCATCCCCAGGCAGATTCCGAGAAACGGCTGCCCGGAGGCGATGAACCGGCGGATCGGTTGGACCCAGCCGCGCTGCCTCAGGTGCTCCATGCCCTGGGCGAAGGCGCCGACACCGGGAAGCACGAGCTGATCATACGACTCCACGCGGGCGGGATCGCTGGCCAGCTCCACATCGGCCTCGACGTGCTCGAAGGCTTTTTGCACGCTGCGGACGTTGCCCATGCCGTAGTCGATGACGCCGATCATGACGATTCCACCCCGCGGCGACGCCCCCCTGTTCCCGTCAATAACACTTATCCTAGGCGCTGGCCGGTGGGCGCGGGGGGGGCGTGCGACATGCCCTTGCGACGTTCGGGCTCGTGCCAGCGGCGTGGGGGGCGGCGCAAGCCTGCGCCCTGGTCGAAGGCGAACGAAAAAGCGGAAAAAGGATGTTGAACGCGGTGTCCGCTGGGGGCTACTCGCGCAACACGACAACGATCTCCACCCGCCGGCTGCTGGCTTTGCTCGATCGGGGGTGCCACTCACCCAAGCCCACGGCTTCCATGCGGTCTGCGTGGACCCCCTGCTTCTGCAGGTAGCGGTGGACCGCCGCGGCCCGCTCCAGGCTCAGCTCGAGGTTGTCCGCCCACTTGCTCTTGCGGATGGGGTCGGTGTCGGTGTAACCCTCGACGCGGATCTTGTTGTGGGGGTAATCGGATTTGATGACTTGCGCGATCTTGTCCAGTGTCTTCCTGGCGGAATCCTTCAGGTCCGTCTTGCCGGGGGCGAAGAGCACGTCGCCGGGGACGCGGACGGTGATGCGCTTATCGGTTTGAGTGGTTTCCACGCCCTCGATGCCGCGAAAGGCGTTGGCGGGCTGAGGTTGAGCCGCGATCGTGATCTGGCGTTTTTCCAGCTCGTCTTGCAGGCGTTCAACCTCGCCGCTGAGGCGGTCGCGATCCGCCAGGGCCGCATCGCGCTCTTCACGAGCGGTGGTCAGTTCCTGCTGCAGCTCCTCGTTCTGAGCCCATAGCGCGTCGCGTTCTTCGACGAGCTGACCCGACTCGCAACCGACCAGCAGGCTTAAACCCAGAAGCCCGACTACGCCATAAACCAACCGGACACCCTTGTCCATCATGGCACGCACCCTTTCTCGGACACGTTAACGTCCTAGACTTGCAGGATACCAAAAATTTGTCGCAGCAGCTGGTGAGCCGCCATCACCAAGACGGCGGCGCCGGCCAAATACGGCCCGTAGGGGATGACCCGCTCCTGGCCCTTAAGCACGCGGGTGATTCCCTTGGCGGCAACCGCCCCGGCCAAGCCCAGGAACGGGGCGATAAAGAACACGAACACGGCGTCCAACCAGCCCATCACCGCGCCGATGGCCGCGAGCAGGTGGACGTCGCCCAGCCCCATCGCCTCCCTGCCGAAGGCCAGGGTTCCGAGGATGCGCACGGCCCAAACCAGGGCACCACCGACTAGGTACCCAAACACCATCCCCCCTAATACCGAGCCGGCCAGGGGCTCCGTCGCTGGCCCTGCCACGATCCCGCTGCCAAACCAATACCCCCCCAGGGCACCGGCCAACGGCAGGAGCAGGAACAGACACTCCTTGAGAACTTCCGCCCGCGGGTGGGGGTGAGAGAGAAACGCATCGGGAGGCTCGGGCTGATTGAGCTGGTGTTCTAGCTCGTCGAAGCTCCTGGGCAGCAGCTTCATCCGCAGCAGGAGCAATGCGAGAGCCAGCCCGATCACCGAGCCCGCCGCGGTGGCCACCGCTGCCGGGCCCACAACGGGGGTGACCGGTCGGATGGCGGGCATGAACGCTGCGGCTGTCGGCAAGATCAGCAGGCCCAACAAAATCACTGTGTATGGGATGCGTAAGGGGATCAGGTACAAGCGGGCATCGATCACGGTGGCGGCGAGCAACCCCCCCACCAGCGCCAGTTGGACGATCAAGGCCGGCCAAGTGGCGCCCAGCCCCGCTTGCTGAAAATCCTTCCGCCAGCCGCTGAGGTAATCGAGCCAGTACACGCCGGCGAAGAGCGCCGCGGCTAGGGCCTCGATCAGTGGGTACTGCACGCTGATCGGCACCCGGCAATATCGGCACCTGCCCCGCAGCCACAGCCACCCCAAGACGGGCACGTTGTCGTACCACGCCAGGCGGTGGCCACACCGCGGGCAACTCGATGGTGGGCGCAGCAGGCTCCGCCCTTGGGGAACCCGGTGGATCACCACGTTAAGAAAGCTGCCGACACAGGCGCCGTAGACCGTGATGAGGATCAGCCAAGGCCAATGGGTCAAGGTGCTTCCTTGTTCGAAAAACGTTCACGACTGCCTCGCTAGACACCGGCGATGCTGAGCGGTTGGCCAGGCGACCCGAGACCCGGTGCCGACCGGCAGGAGCTCGAACCGCGAACAGTCGCGCTGGCGGGCAGGTCAGAGCGGGGCGTTCTGGTCCTCACCTCGATTTTGATCGCGTGCCCGATCGCTTGTCCCCGAGGGAGTGCCCCCGTTGGATTCCCATCGCTCCGCGGCGGCTTGGTTTTCTCGGATCGTCAAGCCCTCTTTTTCGTCGCCGGTCAATTCCGCGATGCGTTGCTCGGCTTTGGACAGCAAAGCCCGGCAGCGGCCGATCAGCTTCATCCCCTTTTCGTATTGTGCCAGGGACTCCTCCAAGCCGACGTTGCCCGATTCGATCTGCTCGAGGATGGCTTCGAGTTGTTCGATCGCTTCTTCGAACCGCAGGTCCTTGGGGTCTTTCTTGCTGCCGGGTGCTTTGTTGCTCATGTGGATCGTGCTCGTATGAGGCGTCACAGACGCCCGGATTGACTGGGTGAGTCAGCCCGCGTGCTGCAGGGGTATTGCTCTTAGAGCCGCGTGCGAGCTGACATCCCCTATGTCAGTCCATTCTAATCATTGAACAGCCGAGGCCCATCGTTGGGCGGTTTTCTGCGGCGAACGCGAGGGGTGCTCGTGGAACCGGTCGGTCGGTCGGGGGAAGGCGATCCGCCGCTGGCTGGGGATGGGCCATCGAGTCGCTGCTCCACCGTGCTGAGCAGCCTGCCGTCGGTTAGAACGGTGGTGATCCGGATGCCCGGTGGGGCTGCGGTTACGCTGCGGAGCACACGTTGGTCGGGACCCAGGGTGTAGCTGTAGCCACGCTTCAGGACGTTGACCGGCCCCAAGGCTTCGAGCTGCCTGGCGAGGGCGTCGACGCGCTCGGTGGAGCGTGCCCAGATCCGTGGCAGGGCGACCCGCAGGCGTTGAAGGAACTGCTGCAGTCGCTGCTGTGCCGGTTCGATCCTGCTTCGTGGCATGCGGAAAAAGGGATGGCGAGCGATGGAATCCAGCCGCTGGCCCGACCGCGACACCGCCTGGGGAAGCACCCCGCGCATCCGCCCGGCAAGAAGGTCCAGGCGCCGTTGCGGTGTCTCGAGGAGGTTCTGCGGCCTGCGGAACACCGGATGCCGCGCCACCGCCTCGAGGCGTTGACCGGCGTGCCGCAGCTCGCGCCGCAAGAGGAGGTTCAGCCGCCCCTGGAGCTGGCGGACCTGCTGTTGCAGCGCGGCGGAATCCGGGACGACGGTCATCGCGGCCTGGGTGGGCGTGGCGCACCGCACGTCGGCGACCAGCTCGGCGATGGTGACGTCGGTCTCGTGGCCGATGGCGGCGACAATCGGGAGGGAACACTCGAACATCGCGTCGGCGACGACGCGTTCATTGAAGGCCCAGAGGTCTTCCATCGAGCCTCCACCCCGAGTAAGGATGACCACCTGGATATCCAGGGCAGCGCCGTGTCGGGACAGCGCGCGGATCGCTGCGGCGATCTGGGGGGCGGCGTTGTCGCCCTGCACCCGCACGTCCATCAGCAGGAGCTCGCAGCCGGCCCACCGCCGCCGGGCGGTGTTGACGACATCCGCCAAGGCCGCCCCGCTCTTGGAGGTCACCACGGCGACGCGCCGGGGCACCAAGGGCAGCGGCTTCTTGCGCCCCGGGTCGAAGTACCCGAGGCGGCGCAGCTCATCGCACAGGGCGCGCAGACGCATGTCGAGCACGCCCAAGCCGACGGGCTCGATCTTGTCCACGTACAGCTGCAACTGACCCTGGACCTCGTAGAAATCGAGCCTGCCGGTGACGACGACCTGCATCCCGTCCGCAAGGGCGAAGCCACAGCGTCTGGCGGCCGAGGCGAAGCACACGCAGCGCAGGGCGGCGGCTTCGTCCTTTAGGCTGAAGAACCAGTGCGTGCGGTCCGAGAAATTGCTGACCTCGCCAACGACGCGCAGCTTCACCGGCACGGCCTCGGCGAGCACGCCTTTAACCAGCAGGGCGACCTCGCTGACCGTCAGCGCCCGGTCGGTGACCGCAGTACGCGCCACGTCAGAACCCGACCCCCCGCCTGCGTCAGCTAGAGCAAATTGGCCCATGGGGAACCCGTCGCCGGCATTAAGAATTCAGCCCCCCACCTGCCCCAATACCAACCAGACCAACAATATAGACTTCCTTACCTCTTCATCCGTAGTTTTCAAGATGGTCTGATGGGTCATGTCGCGGGCAGCAAGAGTATACTGCGGGTACAGCCGGTACGTACTGATGGACCCAAGAAGCTTTTGATCAGGACCGGGTTACTCTTTCAGCAACACATTGGACGCGAGCCGGGTTGACGGGGAAGGGAGATCGGGCTTGAACGTGCAAGTCGGTTGTCCCGATATACAATAAGTTGGAGCCTTCCAAGTGGAGGAAGCGCAGAAGGCATAACAAGGTGTGTTGGTGAGCAAGCATATGCGGCAATGATATGACTCAATCGGGGACAGTGGCACGCCTTGGCCGCGGGTGCGTTCCGAGTGCTCAGTCCGGCTCCACCGCGTAGCTTCCGACGTGAATCGCCATGATCTACTCCAGTGCATGTGCCTATGCGATCCGTGCCATCACCCGGCTCGCTTTGATCCGTCCGGACGGCTACGTGCTGCTGGAGGAGTTGTGCCAAGGCACCGACCTGCCACGACACTTCGTCGCCAAGATCTTTCAAGAGCTGGTGCGCAAGGGCCTGCTGGTTAGCGCCAAAGGGCGGGGCGGCGGTTTCGCTCTGGCCCGCAGCCCGAGCAAGATCACGTTATACGACATCGTCTCGGTCATCGACGGGACCGAGCAGTTGGAACACTGCGTCGTCGGGATGGCACGGTGCGATGACCAACAACCTTGCCCCCAACACGACCAATGGAAAGCCATTCGGAACCAACTGCGTAATTTCCTTCACGAAACGACGTTGGATAAGATGAGCAAGACGCTCGAACGTAAGATGGAACTGCTGGGCGAACCTGTGCCCACCCCTCAAAGCCGTTCCAAGCCGGTGTCGACCAACCGGTAAGCTTTTACCACCCCTCCGACTCCTGTACCCCGCACCGGCACACCTGCCCCACTCGACGTGTGACCCGCTGAAATTACGGGTTTGATCGACGAGACGAGAGGTGCCCTTCTGCAGTGGCGGAGGGACGCGTGTGTGATTACGTGTGTGATTATTGGACTCGGTCGGTGCCGAGCTAGGGGGCTTCGAGTTCGGCTGCGGGCCAAGCCTGAGGTTCAACCGCGTTTCTGTGCCGCGTCCATCGCCGGCCAGGGGTAGTGCTTCCCGAGATATTGCGCCAGCTGCTTACGATCGGCGATGAGGACGTAGATCGGCCCTTGGAGTCGCTGCCACGCGAACGTGATGGCGCGTGGCAGGCGCTCCGGGGACGTGGCGACCACCAGACCGCCCTCCTCGCGGCGCAGCGGTAAAAGCATCATCTGCCAAGCCTGGCGACGGGTCAGGACGCCGAGAACACCGGGATCGATCGACTCGCCGTCCAGGTCCACGAGGGTACCCATGCCCATGTACTGCTTCACCCAGGCGCGCTGGGTCGCCTCGCGGCCAACGCCGAACATCCTTTCCGCAAGGTCGCCGAACGGGCGGCCGCTGAGTTGTTGCTCTCGCAGGATCGAATCAACTTGTTCGCTGGTCAGGTCACCGGATTTGCGTAATAGCTCTCCTATCCGCGCACCACGCCAAGACATCGAGATGTCTCCTCGTATGGAGGCGGGACAGCACCACCTAGCCGGTGGAGGGGATTTATCGGGTGCCTGCGAGGCGAACTTTAGCGCGATGGGGAAAATTTGGTTATCAGAATCACGACGTTTCGCCGCCAGGATCGGCGGTTTGATCAACGGGTTATTCGGGCGAACCCGCACCAACTTCAACGCGTATGCATATTCGTCCACACGCCGGAAAAACCGCTTGACGATGCTGGCACCTGCGCGGATAATGAGTCCACTGACTAAGTTTTCGTCTTACCCATGGAGCGAGGGCCTTGTGGTTTGAGGGAGAAGCCAATCTGATTTGCGAATTCGCCTAGCAGGAGGCTGGGCAGATTCTTCCTCGCTTAGATCTGATCCTCGATATTCAAAAACAAAAGGACCTCAAGAAGTCGTCCGTGCTTCTTGAGGTCGCAGGTCTGAGTTGGGTCGGGTGTTCTGACCCAATCCCGCGTCGTCTTGGGACAGCAGCGACGCGGGTTTTTTATATCGGCAAAATTTCTCCGGATTACTGATTATTCGATTGATTTTAATTAGTTAGGTGCATCAAGAAAAGATGCACAAGTTGAGTAAAAAAGGCAAAATCTAAGTAAAACACCGCAAGAATAGATCGCGGTAATATAAATTATTTCAATAACTTACAAATAATAGACTACTTAATATTTTTTTAATGGCGATTCTGTCTTCGTTTAGGTCCTGTCTGAACGATATTTTTTTATTTATTTTTACAGTCCCTCTCGGGGCGATTTTCGTTCGGGTTCGGTGTCTTCGGATCTGGGTGGTTGGGGTAGACTGCAGAGATGCCCCGGGACTCGCTGGGGTGCCGCCACCCTCCGTCAGAGTCACGGCGTCACGGCGAGCCCTTCATAGCGATGCACTCAAATAACAAAACGATCTAACTGATACGGGGAGTTTGCCGGGGCTCTTCGGGCAGTTTCACCATAACCACCCTCAAGATGCCGGGCCTGTGCCGCAATCGATTCAGCAAAGAAGCGGGTGGCTCGGTATCGGCTTTGATGACCATCAAAGCGGTCGAAGCGCGGCGGCTGATCGCCATGTCGGCGATGTTGATGCCCGCCTGTCCGAATTCGGTGCCCACCAGCCCGAGCATCCCGGGTTGATCCTCGTTAACGACCAGCACCATGACGCCTGCGGGGACGATATCCATGTGATAGCCGCTGATCTCCACGACGCGTGGCCGCATGTCGTGGTAGACGCGTCCGACGATGCGTGGCGAGGCCTGTGCGGTCGCTCCACCGGTGGGTTCCACTTCGATCGCCACCTGGGGGCCCTGGAGGTGTCCCTCCTCCATCGTCACGGTGCGGAGCATGATCCCACGTTGCTCGGCGACGTGTCGGACGTTCACCAGGTTCAGCGGGACATCCAGGTGGTCCTGGAGCAGCCCGATCAAACTGAGCCGCTCGATCGTTCCGGCGGCGGTGGCGAGCTGCGGGCCCGAAAGTTCCACGGTGACGCGGGCGACCCCGCCGGTGACCAAAGGGCTGATCAATCGCGCCATGCGTTGGGCTAGGTCGACAAACAGCTTTTGAAGCGGGTCCAGGTCCAACCGCAGGCCCGCGACGTTGACGGCGCCGCGCAGGCCCTCGCCGCGCAGGTAAGCCAGTAGCGCGGTGGCGGCGTCGACGCTGACGGCCTGTTGCGCCTCGATGGTGCTGGCGCCCAAGTGTGGGGTCACGAGAACGCGGGGGTGTTTGCGCAAGGGGCTGTCCGCGGGGGGCGGTTCGACTGAAAACACGTCCAAGGCGGCGCCGGCGCACTGGCCCGAATCCAAGGCGGCTAGCAGCGCCTGCTCGTCCACGATGCCACCGCGGGCCGCGTTGACGACCAAAACCCCCTTGCGGCAAAGCCGGAACGTACGGTCGTTGAGCAACCCGCGTGTCTGATCGTTCAGGGGCACGTGAAACGTGAGGATGTCGGCGTGGGGGAGCAGGTCCTCCAAGACAGAGAACATTTTGACCTGACCATCCAAAGCGGTGGGCGCGTTGATGAACGGGTCGTAAGCGATGACCTGCATGCCGAACGCGAGCGCCCGTTCGGCGACGGTGCGGCCGATGCGTCCGAACCCGATGACGCCAAGGGTCTTGCCGCTGAGCTGGACTCCCTGGAATTTTTCGCGGTCCCAGCCGCCCTGGGACATGGTCTTGTAGGCCTGGCCGATGTGTCGGGCCAGCGCCATCAAGAGGGCGAAGGCGTGCTCGGCAGTGGTGATGGTGCTGGCCTCGGCGGAGTTGAGGACGAGGATGCCCTTGTTGGTGGCGGCCTCGAGGTCGATGTTGTCGACGCCGACGCCGGCGCGGGCGATGGCCTTGAGCCGCCCGGGGTTTTCCAGGACTCGCGGGGTGATGCGGACGCCGCTGCGGACGACCATGCCGTCGTACTCCCCGACGATCTTGGCCAATTCGTCTTCCCCGAGGCCGGGCTTGACGGTCAGCTCGAGGTCGGGCTGGGAAAGCAGGTAATCCATGCCCTCCTTGGCGAGCTTGTCTGCTGCCAGAATTTTGAACTTGGTCTGCATGGGTCGTTGCCTCAATTCCGTGCCAGGTGTGCGATGGCGTCGAAGGCTTGGGCCGCGGCATCGAGGGTGGCACGGATACAGTCGCGATCGTGGGCGGTGCTGACGAACCAGGTTTCGAACTGGCTCGGCGGGAGCACGACCCCCTGATCGAGCATATGCCCGAAGAACGCCGCAAAGGACTTGGTGTCGCAGCGCAGGGCGTCCTCGTAGTTGCGGACCGAGCCGGGGGTAAAGAAGCAACAGGCCATCGAGCCGACATGGGTGCAGAGGACCGGCACACCTGCGGTTCGGGCCGCCTGCTCCAAGCCGCTGACGAGCTGGGCTGCGGTCTGTTCGAGCTGGTCGTACACGCCCGGCTGCTGCAGGGCGGTCAGGGTAGCGATTCCCGCAGCCATCGCCAATGGGTTGCCACTGAGCGTTCCCGCCTGGTAGACGGGGCCTTGGGGCGCGACCATCCGCATGAGGTCGGCCCGGCCGCCATATGCACCACACGGCAGCCCCCCGCCGATGACTTTGCCCAGGCAGGTCAGGTCGGGTCGAACGTGGTAGAGGGCTTGGGCGCCGCCGTAGGCTACACGGAAACCCGTCATCACCTCGTCGAAGATCAGGATCGCCCCATACTGGTCACACAGCGCTCGCAAGCCTTGCAAGTAACCCGGCTCGGGAAGGATACACCCCATATTGCCGGCAATCGGCTCGACGATGATACAGGCGATCTCCGTGGGATGGGTCTCGAAGGCCCAGCGGACGGCGGTCAGGTCGTTGTAGGGCAGGCTGAGGGTTTCACGGACCACGGGGGGCGGCACGCCCGGGGTACTGGGGATACCGAAGGTGGTAGCGCCGCTACCGGCTTCGACGAGCAACCCGTCGCTGTGTCCGTGGTAACAGCCGGTGAACTTGATGACCTTCGACCGTCCCGTGGCGGCCCGGGCCAATCGGATGGCGCTCATGGTGGCCTCGGTGCCGCTGGTGACGAATCGGACCATTTCGATCGACCTGACCGCTTCGATGATCATCCTGGCCAGGGTCGTCTCTGCTTCGGTCGGCATGCCGAAGCTGGTGCCCCGGCAGGCGGTGTTGGTGATCGCTTCCACCACGCTCTGGGGGGCGTGGCCGAGGATCAGAGGCCCGTAACTGGCCACGTAGTCGATGTATTCTCGGCCGTCGAGGTCGGTCACGCGTGCTCCGCGACCCTGGGTGATCACGATCGGGGTGCCGCCGACTGCGCGGTATGCACGAACGGGAGAGTTGACCCCCCCGGGCATGAGGGCGCAAGCTTGCTCAAATGCTGCCCGCGAGCGAGCGTACTGTTGTGATCTGGAAGGCCGCGTGCTCATCAGGCGGGGGAGTCTACCACGATGACGCGGTTGTCAGCTAATCTGGCGGTTGCTACAATCTTCGCTTGGTTTGACGCGAGTTGGTTTTGATCCGGGGCACCGCAAGGGCGTGATCGGAAAAACCTGATTCGCGGGAAGGGCCGTAAGCGAATTTATGACTATTACAGCAGAAAAGAAGCGGCAGGTCATCGGCGAGTACCGGCGGTCGGGGAATGATTCGGGTTCGCCCGAGGTTCAGATCGCGCTGCTGACCGAGCGGATCACGGGGCTGACGGAGCACCTGAAGACGCACCGGCATGACTACGCTTCGCGTCGCGGCCTGACGATGATGGTCAGCAAGCGCAACCGGTTGTTGCGCTTCCTTAGCCGTATGAACAGGCCGGCCTACCAGACGCTTATCGGGCGGCTGGGCCTGCGTAAGTAGCGCATGTGAAGGAAACTGGTCCCGCTTCCCGATGGGAAAAACGAGAAGCAGACGGCAGTAGACTCGGCGCACCGATCGCCGCCTCAGGGTGCCCCCAGTCCTCTGTCATCTGCTTCCAACACGAGTGAGGGAACCCGGCGGGCCCAGCTCCCGATGGAGCCGTTATACCCTCACTATTCTCAACACACTTCTTTAAAGCAGAGGAAAGCAGGATGGCAGCCACAAGAGTCGAGATGCCGCTCGGCGGGCGAACGCTGAGCATCGAAACCGGAAAGTTAGCGAAACAAGCGGAAGCGGCGGTGGTGGTTCAGTTCGGCGAAACCGTGGTGCTGGGCACCGTGGTCCGTGGGCCCGTGCGCGAAGAGGAGGCCGACTTCTTCCCCCTGACCGTGGACTACCGGGAGAAACTCAGCGCTGCGGGCAAGTTCCCCGGCGGGTTCCGCAAACGCGAGGGGGCGCCCAATCAGAAGGAAATCCTGACCATGCGGAACATCGACCGCCCGCTGCGGCCGCTGTTCCCCAAGGGGTTCTACGACGAGGTGCAGGTGCAGTGCTGGGTGCTCGCGGCGGACGGGCAGAACGAGCCGGACGTCTTGGCGGGCATCGCGGCGTCGGCGGCGCTATCGATCAGCTCGATCCCGTTCGAGGGCCCGACCGGGAGCGTCCGCGTGGGGCGCGTCGATGGCCAATTCGTCGTGATGCCGACCCTCGCCCAGATGGAATACAGCGACCTGGACCTGTTGCTCTCGGGTCATTCCGACGGGCTGAACATGATCGAGGTGGGCGCACACGAGCTGGACGAGGG
>JAJUHR010000371.1 GCA_029267795.1 Planctomycetota bacterium | reverse complement strand
CTTTCCAAGCGGTAGAGAACGAGTTCCTGGCGACCCGGCAGCGGTACTCCGACGAAGAACGGGCGGCGGCGTGAGGGAAAAAGGATTCGGAAGGATTCGGCGGGCCCAAGGCCCGCCCTACAAGAGAGGCAGGTCGATGACTTGCCCTACGAATTGAGTGGTGCGCCCAGTGCACCCTACGATTGCGACGCTTGCGAAGGAGGTGGCGGGTCCGCTGCGCTTAACCCGCCCTACGGCGCTGGGGCGCGCTGCGCTTAGCCCAGGCACCTGCCGCAGGGTTTCTTATGCAAATTGCCCGAGCCGGGTAGTGCCTGGTACGTTACTGCAGGTTTACGGGCATGACCACGTAGAGGAAGTCGGGGCCGGTGCGGATGACCCCGGGCTTGTTGGGGGCTTTCATTTCCAGGTGTACCTGGTCGGTGCCGACGACCTTGAGGGCGTCGAGGAGGAACTGGGGGTTGAAGCCGATCTCGATCGGGTCGCCGCTGTATTGGGGCAGGGCGACTTTGATGTGGGCTTCGCCGAGCTCTGGGGCGCGGCTGGAGAGGGTCAGTTCTTGCCCGGTGAAGGCCATGCGGACGCCCTTGGATTCCTCGTTGGTGAGCAGGGCGGCGCGTCTGACGGCGCTGGTGAACACGGCGGTGTCGAGGGTGGCTTTCTTGTCGCCGTCGCGGGGGATGACGTCCTTGTAGGGGGGGAAGGTGCCCTCGACGAGCTTGGAGAGCAGCACGGCGTCGTCGGTGACGAAGATGATCTGGTTGTCCGCGAGCTGGACCCGCACGGTTTCTTCGCTGTCGGGGGCGAACAGCCGCATGTAGAGGTTCAGGGCTTTGGTGGGGACGATGGCGGAGCGGGTGGGGCCCTTGATCGCTTTGCAGCTGCCGCGGGCCAGGGCGAGGCGGCGTCCGTCGGTGGCGACGACGGTGAGCTTGTTGCCCTCGTGCTCGATCAGCACGCCGTTGATCGCGTAGCGGCTGTTTTCGCGGGCGGTGGCGAAGGTGGTCTGGGTGAGCATTTTGTGAAACTCGCCAGCGGCGACGTGGAAGTCCGCTTCGCCGTCGACGGTGGGGAGGCTGGGGAAGTCCTTGACGGGGTAGCCGAAGACTTGGAAGTGCGAGTCCTGGCCCCGGAGGTGGATCTGGCTGGCTTCGACCTCGAGGGTGAGGGTGGGGTCGACGGATTCGCGGACGATCTGTGCCAACTTGTCCGCGGGGACGACGGCTTCGCCGGGTTGGCTGACTTCCACGCGGGGTGTGCGGAGCCGCAGGCCGACTTCGAGGTCGGTGGCTTCGAGGGTGAGCGTGCCCGGGGAGGCGGTCATTTTTACGCAGGACAGGACCGGCTTGGGTGTACGGGCCACGACGACACCGGTGACCAAGTTCAGCGACTCGACTAACGCCGCCCGATCGCAGATCACTTTCATTTGAGGATTCCCCTGAGCGTAGGTCGTAACGGCGGCTGGCGGCTCCGTGCCGGTAGAGGTCGGCGAGAGAGAGGCGCCCGCGATCCCACCTGCTGTCATGGCTGGTCACCCTTTAGATGCGTTTGGTCAGCCGTGGGCCAGCGACGGAGACCATGGCCCATCATAAGGGGTAAGCCTACCGCTCTGGGTCCCCCCCATCAAGCCCGGAGGACTTGCCCCGTTTTGTTGTTTCGATAGGATTAGGGATTCGACGCCGCTTATAGGGGATTGGTCGATGCCTCATTCGCTCAAGCCGAACAAGGGCCTGCTCAAGCGTGTCAAGATCACGGCGAGCGGGAAGGTGAAGTTCCGTAAGGCCAACACCGGCCACCTTAAGAGCCATAAGCGCGGGAAGAAGCTGATGCAGCTTCGCCGCCCGAGTCTGGCGAAGGCTGCGGATATCCCGCGTCTTTCCAAGATGTTGCACCGGACGCTCACCGCCGCCAAATAAAAGGGTGTTGGGGGGTGAGTGCTGGGTGGGTGGGGTTGTTCGTGTAGCGCGGGAGTGCTAGACTGGTAGGTCTTGGTGTTTCCGGGATTGTGAGGATACGACATGCCACGCGCGCGTAAGGGTGCTGCTCGCCGTCAAGCCAAGAACCGCTGGTTCAAGCTCGCCAAGGGTCGTCGGGGTTCGCGCAGCCGATGTTGGCGTAAGGCTCGTGAGGCTGTGGTCCGGGCCGGGGTGTATGCCACGCGGCACCGGCGGCTGGTGAAGCGTGACTTCCGGAGGCTGTGGACGACGCGGATTACTGCCGCCACGAAGGCCCGCAACTCGAACTACAGTTCGTTTATCGCGGGTCTTAAGGCCGCTAACATCGCCCTGAACCGCAAAATGCTTAGTGAGATCGCGATCGCTGATCCGGCCGCTTTCGATAGGCTG
>JAJUHR010000078.1 GCA_029267795.1 Planctomycetota bacterium | reverse complement strand
GGTGCGGTTGCCCCCCAGCGTGTTCGTGGTGGTCAGGCGGTCGTCGTCGCCCGAGGCCATAAGGACCTCCCCGGACAGCCGCACGCGGTTGGGGTCGTTGAAGAGGTAATCCAAACGGAAGTCCGCGGCGTAGGCCTGGATGTCTTCATCGGTTTGGGGCGTTGCGGTGACCACCCCGCCGGGCAGCGCGAAGCTGTTGCTCTTGCCCTGCCCGCCCTCATAGACGACTTCCACCGCGTAGGCCAGTCGATCGGACAGCCTCCCTTCAGACCCCCCGCCCACATACCAGCTGTCGTATCCGAACCGCGTGGTGATCGGCACACCGCCGATCAGGTCCGTGCGGGGCACGTCGTCGTTGTCGTCCCCCTGCACCAAGCCGTAGACGTAAGGCCTGTGCCCCTCGCCCAGCCGCACGCTGAGCATCGCGCCGTAGAACCCGCGCTTCGTGTCGCCGTGGAACCCGGGGCGGGAGCTGTCCAGGTCGACGATGCTGTCGCGCGTCCGGCCCGCCAGAACATTCAGGGAAACCGGCTCGTAACTGACGGTCACCTGCCCGCCGTCGATCTCTTCGCTGAGGCTTAGGCCGTTGGCCCAATGGACCAGCTGGCGCCCGCCCAGGACGACCAGGTTTCCGCGACTGAGTCGACCCTCGTACCGCCCCAGGTAGCGCTGCAGGTCGAACTGGTAGGTCGCGCGGTCCAGCGTGGGCTCGACCCAGTCGTCCCCGTGCCCGTCGAAGTCGTCGCCGCGGTTGAAGTCGCGGTACGTGCTGTGGCTGCGGACGAAGAATTCGTGAACCCCGTCGATATCGGCTCGGGCGTAGCCCGTCAGCGTGGTCTGCCGCAGGACGTGCGTTTGCTGGTTGAGGTCGTCGATCGCGGCGAAGCCGAACGACGACGACAAGCCGTAGTCCACCATCAACCGCTGGCCGACCGGGATCGCCTCGTTGGCCATCACGCGGGTCTGGCGTTGGATCTGCTCCAATTGGCGTTCGAATTTTTCCAGGTCCACCTGCCCACCGGCCGCCGAAGCCAAACACAACCCCAGCACGGCTGCTCTGACAGGGCCGCGATCCATCATGCCACGACGCTCCAATGACGAGTCCAGGGTCCGCTGGCCATCCCGGCCGGTCGGGGGCTTAGTAATATGTCGTACCAAGGCCCCGCGCAGATTGAACGGAATCCGTTTTGCAGCGGGCAGCCAAGCAAAGGGGCCATCGCCGAATTCGCTCACCCGGCTTTGGGATACCGGCGTCCCCTCCCGCGGCGACAACTCGAACCGCTTGACCTTTCAAGCCCAGTCGCCGAGCCGTGCGATACTATCCGGGGATTTTTCGGTTCCCTGCGCGCTACCAACCGCCGGGTTCAGATAAACTGACGTCATAATCACTGCTTAGGCGCAGTTCTGATGACCTATCTTGCCACCATCGCCGCCTTCGGCTTCCCCCAGTTTAACCCGCCCACGCTGCTGCCGATTTATCAACGGATCGGCGCCCGCACGTGCCAGTTCTACCGCAATATCGAAAACCCGCCGCAGCCCACCGAAGCCCGCAAGCTCGTCGAGAGCCTGGGCATGTCCTTCGATTCCGTGCACGGTGTTTTCGGACCCGAGCACGACCCCTCGAGCCCGGACGAGCCCACCCGCCGCAAGACCATCGAAACCTACCGGCGTGAAGCCGACTTGGCGGTGACGCTCGGCGGAAAGGCCGTCGTGGTGCACCCGGCGCCCCCCGCCAAGCAAGGCGAGGCCGTCACCGAAGCCTCCCGCCGAGGCCTGTACGGACCGTTAACCCGGTCCTTCGAAGACCTAGCGGAGATCGGGCGGCGCCAGGGCGTCTGCTTCCTGATCGAGAACCTGCCCGGCAACTACCGCTTCGGTTCGGACCCGCTCGAGCTGGCACAGCTGATCCGCCGGTTCGACTCGCCCCACATCCGCATGTGCGTGGACCTGGGCCACGCCCACATGACCGGGTACGCCTCCTCCGTAGTGGACGAGTGCGCCGATGTGATCGGCTACCTGCACGTGCACGACAACGACGGCAAGGCCGATTCCCACCAAATCCCCGGCGAAGGGACCATCCCCTGGCCCACGGTGCAACGGCAGCTCGCCCGCTTGCCCCAGGACACGCCCGCGATGCTCGAGCTGTTCTTTACCGAACAAGAGCTGGAACAGCGTATCGCCCAGGGGCTGGCTGAAAAGCTGCGTCACTGGCTGTCCCTGAGCCTTTGAGTGGGATCCGATCCCCGCCGGTTCCTGCTCCCCCTCTACCCAGACCCCTCATCTTGCTGCCGCTTCCCGGCCTGTGGACACCCCGGCCGGGACCGGCTTACGCCGCAGCACTTTCCAGACCTCCACGGGTTTGTCGATCCCCTTGGCGACGATCGGTTCCAGGCGTTCGAGCTCGAAGACTTCTTCGACACGCACCGCGGTGCGCTTGTCGATCAGCACGGCGCCGGGCTCGGCGTTCGACTGCACGCGCGACGCCAGGTTCACCGCCCGCCCCACGATCGTGTACGCCGCGTGCTTGTGCCCGCCGAAGTACCCCACCGCCGCGTACCCCGTGGTGACGCCGCAGCGGATGCGCAGCTCCACGCCCCCGCGCTTGACCATCTTCTGCCGGATCCCGTCGAACTCCTGCTGCAGCTCCAGCCCGGCCTGGATGGCCAGCTCTTCCTTGTTCGGCAGGGGGTCCGGCGCGCCGAAGTACGCGAGGATCCCATCGCCCAGGAACTTGTCCAGCGTGCCCTTGTTGCGGTCGAGGACCATCGACGCCACCTCGTACAGCTCGGCCAGAAAATTGGAGATCTCCTCCGGCTCGGTCCGGTCGGAAAACGACGTGAAGCCCGCCACGTCGACGAACATGATCGAGATCTCAAGCCGCTGCACCCCCGGCAGCGTCTTGCCCGAGCCGAACCGCTCCAGCTCCCGCAGCAGCGTCGGCGAGACGAACCGGCTTAAGACCGTCGCTAGGGTCGTCGCCCGCTTGTGCGCCTGCATGCGCGCCACCGCCACGAGAGTGACCCCTGTCAGGGCCGTGGACATCATCGGCGCCGAAACCGGCAGGAAGTACGACCCGTGCCAGAACAGGTACACCCCCCCGGCAAAAAACGACCCGAGCACCAGCACCGCTCCCAGCAGCGACAGCAGCGGTCGGCCGACCAGAAACACCCCCGCCAGCCCGATCGGCAGCAGCAGCGTTAGCGTCCGCACCAGCAGCACCGGCGCGGGGGTGATGAACTGCCCGGTCAGGATCGTGTTCAGCACGTTGAAATGCACCAGCGCCCCGGGGAGCATCGGATCCAGGGGCGTCGGCACGTAGTCGCTGCCGCCGGGCAAGACCTCGCCGATGACCATCACCTTTCCCCGGACGGAATCGAGCACGTCCTGGACGTCCTGATCCTCTTCCCCCAGCTGGTCCATCAGGCGCTTCATCTTCAGGGTCTGCTCCAGGGTGATCAGCTGCGCCCCATAGGAGCGCCAGTCCACGGCGGTGGCCCAATCCGGCAGGAAGTTCACGAGTAGGCACCCGTCCTGGTCCAGCGAGATGCGCACGGGCTGCTCCAGCGTCTTAACGCCTACGATCAGCTGCCTCCCGCGTAGAGTCAGGTCGTCCGGCGGGACCCCCATCGCGTGCAACGCCGCCATGAACGACAGCGACGGCACCAGGATGTTGCCCACCCGCACCACCACCGGCACCCGGCGGCAGATGCTGTCCAGGTCCACCGACTTGGCGATGTGCCCCGCCCCGGCCGCAGCGCCGAGCAGACCCGGGACGGATTGGGCCTTGATGGGCTCCAGGCGCGGCACGTTCCAATCCTTTACGTCCTCGATCGGCCCCACCCGGAACCGCTTGAGCATCTCCACCTGCTCCACCGTCAGCGACTTCTCGTCCTCCCGCGGCGCCAGCAACCGGCTTCCGATCGCCAGAAATACGGCCTGGCCCTGGAGCGATTCGGAGAACTCCCGATCCTCCTTCTCGGGGCCGACGAACAAGATGTCCCACACTGTGACGGCCTGGGCATCCAACGCCCTTAAGGCGCGCAAAAACCTCGCGTGCGCGTCCCGCGGCAGCGGGTCCTGGCCGAGGCGCTCGAGCGTCTTGTCGTCGATGGCGAGGAACACCAGCCGACTGTCCACCGCCGGCTGCAGGGGACGGTACCGCAAGAGCAGGTCGTAATTGAGGTGGTTCAGGGCTTCGGTGACTGGCGGGATGCGCACCCCCAGCACGTCCAGGGGTTCACGCCGATCCAACACGACCAGCACAGCCCCCCAGATCAGCGGGATAGCCAACGTGATCGACAAGTTGCGGATGGAAATTCGCACGCGGCCTCTGGCGCGCCGTCGGCAGGCTCAGCCCCGGCTGCCCATGATATCGGGCGGCAACACCTGCTCCACCTGGGTGATGATATTCGCCGCCATATCTTTGAGCATATCGTCCAGGTCCTGCGCGGTGATCTCGCCGGCGACGTCTTTCTGAATGGTGAGCGTGTCGACTTGAAAGACCTTCAGATCGCCGCCGACGCTTTTCCTGAGCTTGACCAGCACCGCCAGTTCCGCCACGGTGCGACCGCCGGCGGTCGTGACCTGCAACGACTTGACCTCCAGCGATTCGATCACTCCCTCGCACGCGTATCGGACGCCCTGCAGCACCAGCCGCTGGGTCTCGTCCACCGTCAGTTTGCGGTCGGCGCTGACCACCCGTGCGGCCATCCGGCTCTCCAGGCCCTGCTCGATGTAGGTGGCCAGGCGCCGGCCCCAGTCCATGCCCAGTTGGGCCAGTTGCGGTTGCTTGTCCAGCCAGCCCGGCATCTCCGAGAACTTGCCGACCAGCCACTTCGGCTTGCCCGCCGGCAGCGGAGGCAGGGCCGCCGCCCGAGCGGCGCCCGCGGGTTTGGCGCCGATCGAAGACCGCGCCACGCCCTTCGGTGTTGCTGCGTCGTTCGAACGCAGTACGGGGGGCGGGTCGATTTGCACTTGCGGGTCCAGCGCGGGGGTCGTCACGATATTCCTGCCCGAAGAGATGTCCACGTCCGGGTCGGCGTCGGTGATGCCCCCGTTGATAACGGTCAGTTGGACCGTCCCTTCCCCGGCCTGCATGTTCACCGCCTGCAGGTTGCCGAACTGGGTGATGAACTGATCGCCGTTGTTCGCTGAGGTGTCCGTGGTCAGGTCGTCGACCCGGGTGGTCACGGGGCCGCGGCCGTCCCGATGCTGCTGCCGAAGAACGAGGCCGCATCGGCCTGCACGTTGACGACCGCCAGCGACTCGTTGATGTTGGTAATCGGCCCGCTGGACGCGTCCACGGTGACCTGGCCGGGGCTCTCGGCGGTAACCGTGCCCAAGTCGATCCCGCCGCTGCCGGAAATGAGCGTTACGTCGCTGTGGGCTTCGACGTCGCGGGCGCGGATGAACGACGGGGACCGCACGAAGATGTCGCCGCCGAGCGCCTTGACGTGGATATCGCCGCCGGAGACGCCACCCGTCTCATCGCCGCTGGTCACGCTGCCGCTGAGCGTCAGCGTCCCGAGGTCCCGCGTGAAACCGACGTTTCCGCCCCGCGTGGCCAGTAACCCCGCCGTCGTCCCACCCGCAAGGCTATTTTGCAACGCCACGTCGCCAGCCCCGGCGTTGCTCGCGGTGATCGCCGCAGCGGCTAAGAGCAGCGGTGCGGATGCCTGACCGATCCCGCTTCGAGCGATCAGGGACACCGACCCTGCGGTGAGCAGGCCGCTGCCTTCAATGGCTTGGCCCGCAACGATGTCGATCGCGCCCCCGCCCGCGTTCACCGGGCCGCCCAAGTTTGCACCGCCCGAAGCCGCCGCTAGCGCTACGTCGCCATCCCCAGAGGCCACGTCAGAGGCCAGCAGGAGGTTGTTTTCCGCGGCTAGGTCGATCCGGCCACCCGACGACGCGACGGCAGCGTTCACCGTCAGATCGCCCCCCACCCGCGGCGATCGTAACGTCGCCTCCGCTCGAGTTGACCGCGGAGTCCACGGTCACGCTCTGCGACGCCACCACGATCGGGCTGCCCGCAGAAGTGGCGGACAAACCGCCGATCCCAGCCACATCGGTCACCATCAGGTCGCCACTATCGCCCACCGAGATGCCGTCCCCGCTGCGGACAGCCAGCTGGTCCACATCGCCCGCCAGCACGACGGGGCCGCCGACGTCGATCGCCAAAGCCCGAACCGCCAGCGAGCCGGACGCCTGCGTATCCACAGCTCCGCTGGGGCGCAGCACCAGCAAGCCCACCTGACTCGGATCGAAGACCACCGGTTGGCTGATCGTGACCTGAGCCGCTGGCCCCGCCGTCGCCGATGAACAGACCCCCGGGCGCCGTGATCCGCGACAGCTCCGCTGCCGCCAAGCCCAGCGACCCAGGCGTGTCGCTGCCCAGGTCCACCGGCCGCGCGGTCGAAGGTTCGATCGTCACCGCCCCGCCCGCCGCCAGGGCGATCGCTGCATTGATTGTCAAGTCGTCAGCCCGGATCGTCATCCCCGCCAAAGGGGTCGCCGCCCCAACCGGGCTGTTGAAGGTGACGGCGTCGCTGCCCGCGTCCAGGACCAGGTTCGAGCCCCCGTCCACTGCGCCATCGAACACGATCCCGCTATTGAATGCCTGAACTTGGGTGCCACCCGCCAACAGCACGTCGCCGTTAAACTCGATAGCGCCGGTCGACAACGTGCGGTGCAGGCTCCCCAGGGTGATCCGACCGCCCTGGCCGACGGCGTACTGCTGCTGGCCGGTGGTGACGACCTAGGGCAGCGTCATGTTCGCGGCGCTGAAGTCCGCCGCCGCCACCGGGGTCGTGCCCCCCACGGCATCCAGCAAGCTAATTCGTCCCAACGCGCCCGCTGCCACGACCAGCGAGCTGGCGGCCCCCATGTCGTCGATCGTGCCGTTGACCGTCACATCGGCCCCATCGGCCTCGTCGAGCGTGGTGTCCAGCCGGACCGTCGCAGGGTCGCCCAGCAACACATTGTCGTCGATCACGATCGGCGCGCCGGAAGTGACGATGTCCGCGTGGAGCGCGGTGGTCGCGAACGACCCGCGCAGCGTCACCGAGGCGTTGTCCAGACCGGTGATCGTGCCGCTCACCGCGATCGATCCGCCGCTGGGAGATTGGATCGTCACCGGGTCGTTGAACGTGACCGCCCCGACGCTGACGGTGTGTTGCCCGTCTGGCCGCCCGATGGTGATCGACGCGAAACCTTCCTCGAATACGACCAGCAATCCCGCCCCGATCGTGATCGAACCGGTGGGGATGCTGGTCTGCAGGATCAGGTCGCCCGTACCGACATACGTCGCGGTCAGGAGCAGGTTCGCGGATCGGATGGTCGTTCCGCCCGCCCCGCTCTGCACCCCGCCGCCGGGTGCTTCCGTGAAGCTGCCCGCCGTCACGTTGAACACCACCGTGTCGGCGCTGACCAATCCGGTCAGGCTGATCCCGGGCGCGGTGAACTCGGCGGTGCCGGCGGTGCTGGCCTGCGCGATCTCCAGAGGCGTGCTCTTGACCACCCGGAGCGTCCCGGGCGCGGGTACGCTGCCGGTGGTGTCCAGTGACATGATGCTTAGCGGCCCGTAATCCGAGCCGGCGTCATCCAGCGTGGTGTCCGCACCCGTGTCGTCCAGCGTCGTGAGCGTCGCGGCTCCGCCGACCTGGATCGCCCCAGCGTCCGTGATCGCCCCCGAGACCGCTTCTGCGTTCAGCGTCCCGCCCACGGTGCCAATCAGGCTTAG
>JAJUHR010000439.1 GCA_029267795.1 Planctomycetota bacterium | reverse complement strand
TCCTGGCGCAGGGGACGCTGTACCCAGACGTGATCGAGTCGGGCCACGGGCATTGGGGGACGGCGGCGAGCATCAAGTTGCACCACAACGTCGGGGGGTTGCCGCAGGAGCTGGGGTTCGAGCTGATCGAGCCGCTGCGGAGCTTGTTCAAGGACGAGGTGCGGAAGCTGGGGGAGGTGCTGGGGCTGCCGGAGGTGATCGTGTGGCGGCACCCGTTCCCCGGGCCGGGGCTGGCGGTGCGGGTGTTGGGTGCGGTGACACGGCAGAGGCTGGATTTGCTGCGCGAAGCGGACGAGATTTTGTTGGAAGAGATTGTGGCGAGCGACCTGTACCGCAAGACGGCGCAGGTGTTCGCGGTGCTGCTGCCGGTGAAGACGGTGGGGGTGATGGGCGACGGGCGGACGTACGAGAACGTGGTGGCGATCCGCGCGGTGGAGACGCAGGACTTCATGACGGCGGATTGGGCGCGGATCCCTTACGAGGTGCTGGCGACGATCAGCAACCGGATCATCAACGAGGTGCGTGGGGTCAACCGGGTGGTGTACGACATATCGAGCAAGCCGCCGGCGACGATCGAGTGGGAATGAGGGTGGTTGCGGTTCGTGGGCGGCCGGGTCGGCGCGGCGGGGGTCGGGGAATTCAACCGCGGGTTACCACCCGCGGCTGTTTTGTTTTTCGAGATCGGCGTGGCGCTCTACAGTGATGGCCGATGGCGGACGAGACCCACATCTTGTTCACGGCGTTTGAGCCCAGTGGGGACGCGGTGGCGGCGGCGATGATCGCGGAGCTGCGGCGGCTGAGGCCGGAGATGAAGGTCTGGGCGCTAGGCGGCCCGAGGATGCAGGCGGCCGGGGCGGAATTGCTGGAAAACACGACGTCGAGCGCGGCGATGCTGCTGGGGGCGGTGTCGCAATGGAGGTCGCACCGGCGCTGGGTGGGGCGGGTTCGGGCGTGGCTGGGCGAACACCGGATCGCGGCGTTGGTGGCGGTGGACAGCCCGGCAGCGAACTGGTCGATGTGTAGGCTGGTTCGACGGCGGCAGCCGGGGGCGCGGATCGTGCACCTGGTGGCGCCGCAGGTGTGGGCGTGGGCGCCGTGGCGGGTGGGCAAGTTGCGGCGGCTAACGGACCGCGTGCTGTGCCTGCTGCCGTTCGAGCCGGCGTGGTTCGAGCGGTGTGGGGTGCCGGCGGTGTTCGTGGGGCATCCGTTGTTCGAGCGGGGTCGAGGAGCTTCGGCGGAGGCGGGGCCGGGGCAGGTGGTGGGGTCGTCGTGGGATGATCGGCGGCCGCGGATTGCGCTGCTGCCGGGGTCGCGAGTGGCGGAGATTCGTGCGAACTGGCCGACGATGCTGCGTGCGGTGAACGGGCTACGGTTGCGGTACCCGCGGCTGGCGGCGCGTGTGGCGGCGATCGACGAACGGGCGGCGGGGCTGGTGCGGTCCATCGGCGCCAAGGCGATGGGGTCGGGGTGTCTGCCCGAGGCGATCGAGGTGGTGGTGGGGCGGGCGGACGAGGTGATCGACTGGGCGGAGGTGGTGCTGACGGTGTCGGGGACGGCGACGCTGCAGGTGGCGGCGCACCGGCGGCCGATGGTGGTGGTGTATCGCGTGGGCTGGTGGTCGTGGCAGTTGGTGGGGCGGTGGCTGGTGCGGGCGCGGACGTTTGCGCTGCCGAACCTGATCGAGGAGGGCCGAGGTTCGGGGCGGGTGGTGCCGGAGTTTGTGCCGCATTTTGGCGGGGCGCAGCCGGTGGTGGAGGAGG
>JAJUHR010000045.1 GCA_029267795.1 Planctomycetota bacterium | reverse complement strand
GGGATCGCCCAGGGGCGGACGAAGTTCTCGTCGCGCCCGTAGACCTCAAAGGTTTCCGGGTCGGTGGGGTGGTTGACGAAGATCTTTTCGAAGGAGTCGGGGTCGGGCACCCGCCAGGGTTCAGCCCCGTTGGCCAGGTACCCGTCGCTGAGCACCAGCACCGGGACCATGAACTTAAAGGCGATCCGGACGGCCTCGATCGCGATGTCGAAACAATCCGCGGGGGACTGCGGGGCCAAAACGACCAAGGGGGAATCGCTGTTGCGGCCGAACATCGCCTGCAGCAGGTCCGCCTGCTCGGTCTTGGTCGGGAGCCCGGTCGAGGGGCCGCCCCGCTGCACGTCCACGACCACCAGGGGCAACTCGGTCATGACCGCGAGGTTGATAGCCTCGCCCTTAAGCGCCAGGCCGGGGCCGGAGGTGCCGGTGACGCCCAGCTGGCCGGCAAAGGACACGCCGATGGCGGCGCAGACCGCGGCGATCTCGTCCTCGGCCTGGAACGTCTTGACGCCGTAGTTCCGCATCGCAGCGAGGGTGTGCAGGATGTCGCTGGCGGGGGTGATCGGGTAAGTGCAGTAGATCAGGGTCTTGCCGGAGAGTTTGCTGGCCGCGACCAAGCCCATCGCGATGGCCTCGTTGCCGGTGACCTTGCGGTACTTGCCCGGCACTACGGGGGCCCGGCCGACGTGGTAGCGGAGCGTGAACATCTCGGCTGTCTCGCCGAAGAAATACCCGGCCTTGAGGGCTTTCTTGTTGGCCTCGGCGATCTGCGGCAGCTTCTTTTTCTTGGCGAAATAATCGTCCAGGTAGTGGATGGTCTGATCCAGGGGCCGATCGTACAGCCAGTAGACCAACCCCAGGGCCCACATGTTTCGGCAACGGTCGATGTCTTTGGCCCCCAAGCCGGTGTCGGCCAGCGAATCGTGATTCAGGCGGGTGATCGGCACGCGGAAAATCTTGTACTTCTGAGTGAACTTGGGGTCGTCCAGGGGGTTATAACCCTCGGGGTAGCCGGCTTTTCGGAGATTGACCTTGTCGAATTCGCTGTCGTTAACCACGACCAAGCCGCCGGTTTCGACGTCTTCAATGTGTGCCTTGAACGCGGCAGGGTTCATCGCGATCAGGGCGTTGACGATGTCGCCAGGGGTGTGGATGTCGGTAGCGGCGAAGTTGATCTGGAAGCCCGAGACCCCCGCGACGGTACCCGCGGGGGCGCGGATCTCGGCGGGGTAATCCGGAAGGGTGGCCACGTCATTGCCGATAATGGCGGAGGTATCCGTGAATTGCGTGCCGGCAAGCTGCATCCCGTCGCCGGAGTCCCCTGCAAAACGAACCACGGCGGAGGTCAGGTCCTTCACCGGGACACGGCTCCCGGAAGACGTGGCGGTATTGGAAATCATTTCAAAACTGCTCCCTAAGGCCTGGTTCAAGCCAATTCTCAGCAATTATAGTCATACCGTGATGAGTGGCTAGTGAGCGATGCGGAGGTTGTTCCTGGGGCCTTGCACGGTTCATCTCGAGCCGAGGGAACCAGCGGCGAATGCCATGCGGTGCCATGTTGATTTAGATCGGCAAACCGCCCGATTCGCTGCAACACGCGCCTGCCGCTGGCGATGCGGGCCGGATCCCGCCAAGCTCTGATCTGCACGTCTAGCGGTGCGCCCAGCGCACCCGAGGTCGACCCGGCTTCAACCGTAGGTTCCTACCCGCGGCTGGTGAGCGCCAACCTCGCCTTGAGCAAGTCGTAGGGATACTGCACGGGTTACGGGGTGACGGGGGATTCAGGCTGCTCGGCGTTCACCACCTCGGTAGCGCTACGCAGGCGGGTCCGCAGGTCGGACGCAGAATCCGTTTCGACGGTCCTGCGGTTCAAACGTCCGGTCTGCGTATCGAGGTAGATCATCTCGATGTTTTTGCGGGCCAGGCGGCCGCTGCCCTTGGTGGTCTCCAGAACATCCACGACGATCGAGGGTTGGAGGGCTGCTGCGGGGCTGACCGCCGCGTAAGGCAATACGACCTGGATCGGGTCGCCGGGGTGCAGCTGAACCGTCTCGGACCGCGGGCGACCGTTGTACACATGCCAGACTTCAATCGTGGCTTCCTGCTGGCGCGGTGCGCCACCGACGAGGAAGAAGTGATGATCGGGTTCGACTTCGACCGGCGGGGTCCAGTCGCTGGGCGTCGATTCGAGCGACAACTTGCCCGCGTAGGCCCGCCGCTGCTCTTCGACGAGCTGCTCCTGTTGGAACAACGGGTTGAGCACGGAGACGCGCACGCGATACCGATAGGTTGCCCCGGGGCGGGCGGTGATATCGTGGGCCCAAAAGGCGATCTGGTCTTCCGCAACCGCGGGGTAAGGCCGGGGGGTATTCGAGGCGGAGCTCGGTGGTGCTGCGGCGCCCACGGCATCGATCCGGGCGAGCAGCTGATCCCGTGCAGCGGTCTTTTCTGCTAGCTGCTGCTTGACGCGGCTGATCTGTGCCAGCAACTCACCACGGGCCGAGGCATCGCCTCCGTTCCCGTTCCCGCCCCCGGAGGATGCCCTCACCCCAGGTCGATCCGCCCCTTCAGGGGCGCCCCCCTGGGTCACGCGGAACATATCCGCAGCCGGTGCTGAGTTTTGCGCCATGGTCTGAAGCCGGGACAGCTGCTCCGCGAGCCGATCGATCTCCTCGGACAGACGCCTGACCGCTCCCGAAGCCCCCAGGGATCCTTCGACGATCGCTTCGAGGTCTGGCGGGTCCCACTTGGCCGCTTCGGTCATCGGCACAAAGGGCGGGCGGACGATTTGATCCTGTGAGTTCTTGACCCGTCGGACGACCTGCTGGGCCTGTTCTTTGCTGGGCCAGTCCGACGGAACATCGCGGAACGACAGCTGCCCGGGCAGGAAGGGGATCACGACGGTCTGGCCCCATTGACCGGTTTGGGGGTCGTAGGTCTGCCGCTCGAGCAGGACATCGGTCAAGTCGAGCATGTTGCGCCACCAGCGTTCAGGGATGGCGCCGTCGGTGCCGCTGCTGCGGAGCTTTCGGCGCCAAGTCTCGAGGTCGAAAACGCCCACGATAGTCACGTAGCGGAAATCACGGGGCTCCTGGTCGGGCACCAGGGCCGAAAACGCTTCTGCGATGCGCCAGCCGTACTGCAGAGCCTCGCGGCTGCCGGCCTCGTACGGGGATTCCTTGGCGTAGTGCTCTGCCAGGGCGGTCTTGTTCGGGAGCACGCCAAACCCGGTCCTGGCGCTGACGCTGTGGGGTGCGGGGGGGCGGGGCACGGTCAGCGGCACCGGGCCGGCGAGGGATGTGCCCATCATGTTGTACTGCAGGCCCGGCTCGCTGAGCGGGTCGAACTGGTCGACTTGGACGGGAGCCCGGGCCATGCGCTGCCGGAACATTTCGGTGTAGGGCGGGATGGAGATCTCCGGCAGAGGGCTGGGGGCCTCGGGGCGGATTTGCTGCTCCAGCTCGATGGCTTTGCGGAGCACGGTTTGCTCGGTCTGCTCGGGCCTCATGCCGGTGCCCCAGCCGGTGGTCAGGGTGAAGGGGTTAACCAAGAAATACGACAGCAGCACGAGGCCGGCGAAGAGGACCGCTGCGGCGAGGATGAGCTTCTCGGCGTGCAGGTCGAAAAAGTTGACGTGCTTCAGTTTCATGGGCTATCCGTGGGCCGTGCGGGGCCCAAGCCGTGTTGAACCGTTTCCTCGCGGAGGGTTTGTGCTCCGAGCATCCAAGTCGCCGGCGATCGGGGTCAGGGCCTGGGACCGGCCGCCGCGAGCCTTTTCGCCACCGCCCCGGGCATGTACGGCGTCGTCCAGTCCCGCAGCCAGACCGTCTCGATCAGCAAGTCTGCCTGCACGGCATCGCCGGAACCGTAGACGTACCCGTGGCGCAGGGCTTCGTACTCGTCCACGTCGGTCAGTTCGACCCGGAGCACACACATGAAGTTCACCTGCTGAAGGCAGGCAAAGAGCGTCGGAAGCTGCTGGGCATCGACCACCAGGGACACCGCCACGTGGCGGACGTCATACAAGGGGTTGCTGAGCCGACCCGAAGGGGTGATGGAAAAGTCATCGGAGGGCATGGAGTCCGGGCCGGCGGTGGCGGGGGGTGCGGCTTCGGCCATCGGCGTCTGGCGCGGGGTCGGACCGGTCGGGCGTGATCCGTTCTCGGCGGGCTCGAACCCGCCCCTGGAATCCACGCCCACGTAGCCCGGGAGCACGCGGATCCTCAGCAGCCGCTTGACCGGGGCGGTCATCACGTTGGATTCAGGATCGTCGACCCGGTTGGCTCGGGCGAGGGCCTCGATCAGGTCTTGCTGGATCCACAGGCACATCTGCCCTTCCCAGAGTTCCTCGGGTTTAGGCTGCTGGCCGTGCAAGACCCAGGCCCCCAGGTCCATCGCGAACTCCGCCGGGTTCTTCGGGTCCACCTGAGCGTACAACTGCAGCGACCGCGCGTGCTCCTGGAGCAGCTCGATCAGCTTGCGGGACTTGACCTGGTTCAGGGCCTCGGCCTCGACGTCCACCAGCTCCTCGATCTTCTTGGGAGGGAAGAAGTTGCTCTTGAGGTAGACCTCCTGCAGGGCCTCGAGTTCCTCGACGATCTTGTCCTGGGCGGGCGGCTCCCCGGCGATGATCCGCGGGTAGGGCATGTCGGCGGCGGCGGGCCCCAGGCCCAACATGTACAGCAGCGCCTTGCGGTAGTCGTTCTTGGCGGTGAAGGGGATGCCCGCGTCGCGCGGCTCGGGGAACAGGCCGTCGACCATCGGGCGGTGGTTGTCCTGGTTGATCGACACCGCGAGCTTGAAAATCTCGGTGTACTCGCGGCTCATCCGGTTGTAGGCGCGCGTCAACTCGTCGATCGCCGCCTGGTTGACGGCGATGGATTCCTGACGCAGGGGCTGGTCGGGCGTGGTCGGCGGGACCAAGACCGGCGTGCGTTTCATCGCCTCGATCTGCTGCACGACCTGGACCCGCTCGTTGACCCGGTCGAGGAAATAGCCGACGCGCAGGTTCACCAGGAGCATCCCCGCCACGGAGCCCAGGGCCAGGGCCGCAGCGATGCCGATCACCGGGTTGGCTTTGATCCAGAAGAGGAACCGGGTCATCGGGTTTGCTCCGCTTGCGGCGCAGGCAGGCTGGCGTGCGTCGCTTCGCCTGTCTCCGCCGCGATCTGCCGCACCTGCCGCGCCTCCTCGGGTCGGACCAGCTCCACGGTCCATTGGATCTCGAAAGACCAGTCGCCGCTGCGCGGTTCGTCCTGGAGCGGCCGCTGAGGCAACAGGAGGGGGTAGTCCGCGCTGCTGATCACCCGAACGCCTTCACCACCCTTTCCCCCGGAAGGCAGGGCTGCACGGCCGGGGGGCTGAGGGCGGAGCGGGGCGCGGCTCGGCGTACGCGGCTGATACCCCGTGGGCGGGCGGGGCTCGGTTTCGGACTGCCCAACCCGCTCGATCTTAACCAGCGACTGCTGGGTCGCCACGATGCGATAAGGGCGGTCGGCTCGCTGGGCGTTGCTCTGGAGCCAGCCGAGGAACTTCTGCCCCAGCAGGCTCGAACCGTCCTTGTAGGGGGTGGTGCCCTTGATCGTGATCACGAACGACGGGACCCGGCGCGGGGCCCCGGCGTCGGCCCCACCCTGAGGCGAACCCTCGTTGGCGAAGGAAAGCGGCCCCCAAATCGCGTCGGCGGTGGCGGGGCCCGCGGGCTCGCTGCCCCCGGCGGAGGGCCGGCCTTGATCGCCGAAGACGTACTCGGCCGTGACCGACTGGATGTACACCCGGCGGCGCTGATCCCGGGGGATCCGTTTGATGCTGTCGTAGTCGGGGACCAGCAGCTCGGGCTGCTCTTGAAGCGACCTGGCGGCAAGCGTCAGGTCGTAGAGGATCGCCGGCCAAAGCTCGCGGTAGTCGAGGATGCGTCGCAGGCTCTCGATGCGCTGCCGGGGGTCAGAGCCGCCCTCGATCTGTCGCCACTTCTGGACATTGGCGGCGGCCTGTTCGAGGACCGAAGCGATGCGGGATTCGTTTTGCTTGACCAGCGCGTCGTAGGCGCTTTCTTCAGCGAGGGTCTTGACCCACGCGGCGCCGGCGGTGGCGACCATGAGCGCGGCGGCGGCGGCGATCCACGGCCGCTTGGCTTGCCAGAGCCGGTGCTTGACCACCGCGGCGGGCAACAGGTTGGCGCTGACACGCTCCAGGCCCAGGCCCTGTAGGGCCAGCCCGTAGGCGGTGGCCAGGTTCAGGGCGTGCTCGGCGAAGTGGGCGGCCTGCTTGCCCTCGGTGGCGAGTTTCCTGTACGCGCTGTGGCGGACCACCTCGATCTGCAACTGCTGGCTAAGGAACTTGCGGATGCCGGGCAGGCGGAACGTGGACCCCAAACCCACGATCGTCTTGAGCTGCGCGTCTCGGTTGAAGCTCTGGTAGTAACCCAGCGTACGCTGGATCTCCAAGACTAGGTCCGCGAAAACCGGTCTCATGGCCTGGAACACCTGTCGGGCGTAGTTGGTGGTGAAGGCCTCGCACTTGAGCTTTTCCGCTTTCTGATAGGTCACTTTGAAAGCCTGGACCAGCGCCTCGGTGAAGTTGTTGCCCCCGATGGGGATCGTCCGCAGCCAGAGGTTGCCCGCGTCGACGATGATCACATCGGTGCAGCTGGTGCCGATGTCCATGAACACCATGCCCGGCGACTGGGGCGTCAGGTCCATGTCGTAGCACATGGCGTTGTAGACGGCCAGGGCCGACAGCGTGACCCCATCCGGCTGGATCCCGACGGTGTGGTAGTTGTTCAGGACCCGGGCCAACCGCTCTTTGGTGATCGCGAAGATCCCCACTTCGACGTCGGGCGAATCGGGCTGCTGGAAGATCTGGTAATCCCATTCGACCTGATCGATCGGGAACGGGATCTGCTGCACCGCTTCGAATTTGACGATGTCAGCGAACTTCTTGGGGTCCACCGGGGGCAGCTTGGTGAACTTGGCGAACCCCATGCTGCCGGGGACCGAAACGACCACGTGGCTGCCGCGCACGTCGTGGCGGGAAAGGAACAGGTCCAGGTGGAGTTGGATGGCCTCGTCGACCCGCAGGTCCGGAGTGGTCAGCACCTGCTTGAAGGGCAGGACGTCATATTCCGCCAGCGTCACACCCTGGCGGTCTTTGACCAGCCGGATCGCCTTGATCGCCTGGACACCGACTTCGATTCCCCAGCTATCGTTGTTCCTGGACATCTCGTATCCCGGCCGGCCCGGCAAAGGCCCAGCAGGCCTAGCGGCCACCGCGGCCGCCCCACACACAAGCTTATGGATCAACGTTTACTTGCCGAGCTGCACACCCAACCTTCCGTGCGGTACCAACCCGCGCTCCGTATTCGGCATACGGGAACGACGCGAGGACGTGGATCGGAACTCACCCCGCTCGCCTTGGGGATCGTCCCTCCGGCAAGCAAAACAAGCCGTCCGTCGCTTGTTGCCCGGTTGCGAAACTAACCTGTCCGTAGTGCGACGCCCATTAAATCGAGCTTGAGCTAAACGGTCAAGGATACTCAGGTAGCTGCGCTTGGTGATTTCGGTGATACAACGCCTTTTCCTTTAGGTGGAGCGGTCTTCAGATTGGGGTGGCCGGGGCAGAGCGCAGCGGCGCGACGCCCGGTATGGGCTACGGTGTACGCTGCGAGTCGGATCGCGCAGGGAATCATTGCGATCGAGCGGTAGAGCCGATATAGTTCACCGACCAATCTTTTTAACGGGGCCGTAGCTCAACTGGGAGAGCGCTACGTTCGCAATGTAGAGGTTGCCGGTTCGATCCCGGTCGGCTCCACTTATTCCCGTTCTCCACGTCGGGCCAAGTGTTGTACAAACCCGACCGCACTCTCCTAGGAAATGGGGTGTGCTCCCCTTCGTGGGGTCTCCAGACGGGGTAACGGGCGCCTGAGCAGGCCGGGGCCAGCTTCCGCCGTAGCTCAACGCCTTGACTGCTGCATCGGGGGTGATATAAGCTCCAAGTCATCTATGCTGGGTAAGCTGGGGGGTTCTAACCACACGGCCAGCCCCGCCTGCCTGCCAGCTCGGGCGCGATTGGCGAGCGACCGGCACACAAAAAAGAGTGAACCGTAAGAAGGACCCGTTGATATGCTGCCCTGCCAGCGAAAAACCCGATCTCAAAGCAGAATGCGTCGCTCGCACGACGCCCTGGAACCGATCGACACCGTGCGCTGCCCGAACTGTGGCAGCCCGAAGCTGCCGCACGCGGCTTGCGGCGCTTGCGGGTACGTGCGCCCCGGACTGAAGGTCGCCTTTTCTAAGGGAAGCAAGCAGTAGTGCGCATCGCATTGGACATCATGGGGGGCGACCACGCTCCCGACGCGATCTTGGCGGGCGGGTTGGCAGCCGTGGAGCTGTTATCGCCTGAGGATCGGCTGGTCCTGATCGGGGACGAGCGGGTGATCCGCGAGGGCCTGCGTCAAAAGGGCTTGAGCCACGACGCGCGTGTGGAGGTCGAGCCGACGACCCAGGTCATCGGCATGGACGAGTCGCCGGTGGTGGCCCTGCGGACCAAGCCGGACAGCTCGATCGCCCGCATGGCGGAGCTGGGCAAGCACCGCGGCTCCCCAAAGCACTGCGAGATTTTGATCAGCGCGGGCAACACGGGGGCGTGCGTGGCGGCGGCGCAAATGTCGCTGCGGAGGCTGCCCGGGGTGCTGCGGCCCGGGATCGCCGTGACGATGCCGACGTTCTTCGGCCCGGTCGTGCTGTGCGACGTGGGCGCCAACCCCGAGCCCAAGCCGCAACACCTGTACCAGTACGCGATCATGGCCAGCATCTACGCCCAGAAGGTGGCCGGGATCGTCAACCCGCGGGTGGCGCTGCTCTCGATCGGCGGGGAAGAGGGCAAGGGCAATTCGCTGGTCAAAGAGACGGCTAAGCTGATCAAGTCAGACCCGGCGATCAACTTCATCGGCAACGTCGAGGGCCGGGAGCTGTTCGACCACGCAGCGGACGTGGTCATTACGGAAGGGTTCACGGGGAACGTGGTGATCAAGCTGGCCGAGGGGCTGGCGGCGGGGCTGTTTAAGACGATCGCGCACGAGATCTTCCAGGTCGACCCGGCCCTGGCAGCCCGGTTCGAGCCTGTAGTCAAGGCCATCTACAAAAAACACGATTACCACGAATACGGCGGTGCGCCGCTGCTGGGCGCCAACGGCATCTGCATCATCTGCCACGGGTCCAGCGAGGCACGGACGATCAAGGCGGCGATCAAGAACGCGCTGAGTTATGCCCAGCTGGCGGTCAACGACGGGATCGTCGACGCCCTGCGCAAATACGCCACCGCCGAGGAGAGCGCGGCATGATCACCCAGCCACACGGCCCCAGGACGCGGGGTGTCGGGTTGGTCGGTACTGGGATGGCGACGCCGCAGAAGGTCTTGGCCAACGACGACTTGGCCAAGATGGTCGACACCAGCGACGAGTGGATCACCCAGCGGACGGGGATCAAGCAACGCCGGATCGTCGAAAACGGCACGACGGTGCTGGACCTGGCCCGGGAAGCCCTCGGCAACGCCCTTCAAGACGCCGACCTCGAGCCGACCCAACTGGACATGGTGATCTGCGCTACGTTAACGCCGGAGATGCCCTGCCCGTCGACGGCGTCCCGGCTGGTGGCGCAGGTGGGCGCGGTCCCGGCCGGAGCGCTGGACATCAGCGCCGCGTGCAGCGGGTTCGTGCACGGGCTGAACCTGGCGTCGAGCCTGATCGAGTCCGGGCATTACCGCACCGTGGCGGTGGTCGGGGCCGAGACGCTCAGCCAGATCACCGACTGGACGGACCGGCGG
>JAJUHR010000080.1 GCA_029267795.1 Planctomycetota bacterium | reverse complement strand
TGTTGCGGGCGGCGGGATTTTGGCCTGTGGTCTTGGGCTTTTGCTTGGTTTTGGATTTGCTTTTAGCGCTCTTCTGGTTAGCCACTTCTGTGCTCCGAGGTTCTCCACACAAGTATCTGCAATGAACCGGCTTTAGATCGCAGCCCGAGCGCCGAAGTTAGAGTTCCCAGGCTAGAAGAAACGCAGAATGTTACCACCCGCTTCTGTCAGCTTCAAGGACTGGGCTCCAGATGTAAGGACGCTGTCCCGCGTGTGCCGATTGAACTATGAACGCCCAGGTGATTCACTCAGATATGAGTAAACTGGTCAGGCGGCTCGCACCCTGGAGGGGTGTCGACCGGGGCTGTATCGGTGCCCTGGCCGTGATGGGTTGGTATCATAACCCGTCCGATTTGGACCGACTTGACGTCGGACCCGACTGGGAGGCCGATGCTTGAACCGAAGCAGATTGCTCGTGGCTGTTAGTTCTCCTTGGGCCAGTCAGAAGCTTTCGGCCCCGATCGCGGACCTATCGCGACGGCTGGACGCCGAGGTGCTGGTGGCCCACGTGGCGCAGCTGAAAGAAGAGGATGAGCATGAATCAGACGCTAAGCAGCGAGGCGAACAGACCTTGCAGCTATTGGTCGAGGAATTGAAAAAAGCCGGGGTCCGGGCCGAAGGGCTGATGCTGTTTTCGGACGACGTGTCCAAGGCGATCCTTAACACCGCCAAGGCCCGCAACTGCACCGTCATCGTGCTGGGCCTGACCGGCAAGGGGGTGCTCAAGCGACTGATCGCCGGCGACGTCCCCGCCAACATCATCCGCCAAGCCGACCTCCCCGTCTTGCTGTGCCCCGCGAACTGGAACGGGTTGATTTAATGGCCCCCCTCTGCGGCACGCTTCTGCCGCGGCTGTGTGTGTTGCCCCACGACCGTTTAAACGCGCATGGGTGTTAGGCACCGGCGACATGGCGGTCGGATCGTCGGGTTTTGGACGTCGCGGTGGGATCGACGATCCCTGGAAATCGCCTTGGTGATCGTGAACTCCCGATGTATAATTTTTGCTGACGAACCACTTAAAAAACCTATCTCTTTGGAGGGAGGCTCAGAATCGCTGGGACGTCCCCATGTCAGAGCCGACGCGATCCAAGGTGGCAGTGGTGGTCTTCACCGACATCGTGGGGTCGACGGCTCTGAAGTCCCGCTTTGGCAACCCGGGTTACACTTCGCTCCTCGTCAAGCACGACCGGTTATTCGAATCGGTGGTTCATTCCATCGACGGGGCTCAGATCCACAAGAACACCGGCGATGGATTTATGACCCTGTTTCCCACCCCCAGCGCTGCTGTCGAAGCGATGCTGCGTTTCAACGTGTTGCTCTGGAACGCGCCGTGGTGCAAAGACTTGGATCCCCCGTTCAGAGTCCGTATCGGTATCCACATCGGGGAAGTGGATGAGCTGACAGACAGCCAAGGTAGGGTGGACTATTTCGGTATCGCCGTGGATTTGGCCTCGAGGCTTCAATGCCTAGCTAAAGCTGGACAGATCCTGGTTACCCAGCAAGTCTTCAACGATGCGCGGCAATACGTGAGACAGCTGCGATGGGCCGGTGAACACACGGCTCCCGCAAACCTCCGGTGGTTAGATCACGGCCCTTATCAATTTAAGGGCATCGATAAGCTACTCAACGTGTTTGAGGTGGGGATCGAGGGAATCTCGCCGCTGTGTGCTCCGGATAATTCAGCTCATGCGCATCGAGCCATCGTCCCCGGGGAGGAGGAATTCTACGGTTGGCGGCCTGCGGTGGGGACGCAAATTCCAGATTACACCCACTGGGTTCTTGACCGCAAGCTAGGCGAGGGGGGCTTCGGAGAAGTCTGGCTCGCCCACCACGAGCGGCTGAAGAGCCGGTGTGTGTTCAAGTTCTGTTTTAAGGCTGAGCGTGTCCGGTCGCTCAAGCGGGAAATGAAGTTGTTCGAACTTTTGCGGGAGAATCTGCACGATCGGCCCGATATCGCCAAGGTTTTCCACGTCCACTTGGACCAGCCACCTTACTTCCTCCAATGTGAATTCACCGACCGGGGCGATCTGCGGACCTGGGCGGACTCTCATGGCGGGATCGATAAGGTCCCCGTCCCTACCCGACTGAGCCTGGTGGAGCAAACCGCTGAAGCCGTCGCCGCTGCGCATGGCGTCGGTGTGATTCACGGCGATATCAAACCATCGAATATTTTGATCTTCGAAGGGGGGCCGGATGGATCGCCGCGGCCGAAGCTGAGCGACTTCGGAATCGGGCGCATGTCGGAGTGCTGCTGCCGCAAACCATCCGGCGATATCACCAGCGTTGCCACGGACCAAAGCTTGAACAACTCCGGCACGCCGATGTACGCCGCCCCGGAACTGCTTCAGAACGGTCGAACGTGCACCGAGAAGAGCGATGTCTACGCGTTGGGGGTTCTGCTCTATCAGATGGCTGTCGGGGATCTACACCGGCCTCTGGCCACCGGTTGGGAAAGACACGTCAAGGACCGCCCGCTGCGAGAGGACATCCGGTGGTGCGTGGAAGGAGATCCGGCTCGACGATTGGGTGATGCCCACGCGCTAGCGCAGCGGCTTCGCAAACTCCACGCCAGGCGATTCAGCTATCGACTGAACAGAGCATTAGCGGCTTGCGCCCTGATCGCTGCCCTCGCCTGGGTGATCGTATCCGGTTACGACAGCCTCCAACGTCGCCGGGAGATTATGTCCCGCCAAGCGGCACAACACGGGACGGAGCTGATGATCAATGGTCAGTTGGTCAAGGCGCTGCCCTATTGGGTGACGGCATTGGAGGGTGAAGCATCCGTCCCGAGGTCTCGCGAAGCCCAGATGCTTCGCACCCAGATCGCCACCACGATCCGGCAAATCCCGTGCCCGATCAGCGTGCTCCGCGAAGCAGGGCAACCCAAGACCCTCCTTAAGACGGGGATGGGAATCGAGGTCACGGCCCCGGGCGACGGCTCGGGCCTTTGGCTTGCAGCAGCGGGTGGTGCTTTGTCGCCGCCGTCGGTGAAGCACTCTGACTCGATCCACTATGCGGAGTTTAGCCCTAACGGTCTGTGGTTCGTGACCGTCAGTGAAGATCTTACAGCGTGCGTCTGGGACGTTCGTACCGGGGCAGCGGTCACCCCCCCGCTCGTGCACGACCGAGGCGGAAGGAAGTGGGCAGTGAAATGCGCGTCTTTCAGCCCCGATGGGAAGCGTCTTGCTACCGGCGGGGCGGATCGGGTCGCTCGCGTATGGCAGGTGCCCAATGGCACTCTTGTCACCGTGACACCTGAGCACGGGAAATGGATCACCTCCGTCTCGTTCAGCCCCGATGGACAGAACCTCCTGATCGCTGGCGGGGAAGGCAGCGTGCACGTGTTCGACTTAGCGAACTCGGCCATGCTCTGTCCGCCGTTGAGACACCCGGGCTGGGTCCCTTGCGCCCGGTTCAGCCCCGATGGACATCGGGTGGCGACTGCTTGTGGCGATGGCAACGCGCGCCTCTGGGCCTTAGGGCAGTCCGAATCAACACCTGTGATCTTCGGCCATGAAGAGAGGCGTTGGGTTCACGATGTGTGCTTCAGCCCGGACGGTAAGCTGCTCGCCACGGCTGGGGGCGATGCGACCGCAAAGCTGTGGGACACTCAGACCGGCCGCTTAACCTGCCCCCCCTTGCGACATCGAAAAGCGGTTCGCTCCGTTCGGTTCAGCTCCGACGGCAGCTTCCTCGTGACCGCCTCCGACGACGGAACTGCCCAGATTTGGGATGTCAAAACGGGGCGGCAAAAGGTGACCATGCCGATGAAGCATGAAGATGAGGTTTGGAGTGCTGCCTTTAGCCCCGATGGAGAGCTTGTCGTCACGGCCAGTAAGGACGGAACCGCGCGAGTCTGGGATGCCAGGACAGCTAAGCAGATCACCCCGCCTTTGCAGAACGACGGTAGGCAACCCCACGGGCAATCCGCAAACAGCGATTGGGGAGACCCCTACGGGATGAAGCAAGCCTGTTTTAGCCCGGACGGGACCCAGATCCTGACCGTTAGCGCGAATCACTCAGCATACCTTTGGAACATTACCCCCACCGACTGGACGATTGAGCATCTGCGTTCGCTGGCCTATGCGGTGTCGGGGATCCGCGCCTCGATTTCACCCCAAACGTATGAGCCGTTCGAAGAACCGTTGGACGAGGATGAGTTGAGAGACATCTTTGCCGGACTGATCAACACTTTTCCTTCTACCGACGTGGGCACGATGGCTAACAGCCCCGTTGACACTCGCTTGATCAGTGCGGACCATCAAAACCCACAGAGGCCACTTGCTGCGAGTTCCCGATAAACCGAACTCTGGCTGGCTCAAGTCGTAACTTTTCAGGAGGCTACGCTGGCCGCCCTTTTCAGAGGGGGGGCTCCGGAGACGCCATGCCCGCTCGATTGGAACAGCTTCTTCAACTCCATCAAGCCGATCCCAAAGACCCGTTCTGCACCTACGGCATCGCGATGGAGTACGCTAAGCAAGGCCAGCTGGGGCAGGCGGTTGATTGGCTGGACAAAACGCTGGCGATCGACGCGCGATATTGTTACGCGTACTACCAGAAAGCCAGGTTGCATGCCGGGCAAGGCAGCGCCGCGGCGGCTCGTGAGGTGCTCGGCCACGGCATGGAGGTCGCTAAGCGGATAGGTGACGATCACGCGTATAACGAGATGGCCGAGCTGTTGTCCTCGTTAGAATGATCGATGGGTAAGCGGCGGGCTGGGTGTTGCACACAGGGGTCGGCAGGCGCCCCGGCAGGGAGCCGAATGCGCCGACTTAACATAAGGACTTTTTGATGCGAAGCTTGGCGCTGGTGTCTTTGATCGTGGCGACTTGGTCCGGGGCGTTACTGGCGGGGGCCGAGTCGTGTTGTCCAGCGGGGCAGGCCGCGGCCGCTGAGCCCCAGGGCCTCTTGATGATCGAAGACTTCAACGAGGGGATTCAGAACCGGCTGGGCGGCTATTACAACAAGTTCGAGTCGTCGCCTTCGACCGCCAGCACGTTCTTAGCCACCGACGTCTTCCGCGGGCGCGGCGGGCGGAGCCTGCGGGTACAGGCCTACCGCGAAGAGGAGGGGTTCTGCGGCGTCTGGGTGCATTTCTTCGACTTCCGCAGCGAGGAGCCGAAATACCTCGACTCGACGGGTTACCAGTACCTGTCTTTCTGGGTCAAGGGAGCCAGGGGTGGCGAGGACTTCGCGATCAAGCTGGCCGACCGGCGCTGGATCGAGAAGGAAGATTCGGTGCAGATCGCTTACGCCTCCGATCTGCTGCCGCATGGGGTGACGACAGAGTGGCAGGAGGTGCTGCTGCCGCTAAGGGAAATGGAGAACCTGCGCCTGGATCCTCGGCAGTTGGGGGGGATGACCCTTGAGTTCATGTCCGCGGGCGATTACACGATCTATCTGGACGACATCAGCTTCAAGACCTCGGTCGAGGTTGCCACGCCGCTGACGGAGGAGCTGCCGGTGACGAGTTCGATCAGCCGCGAATATCCCCGTGCGATCTGGGTATGGGCGACGGACCGTTTCCTGGAAGACGTTGCTGCTCGTGAGGCGTTCTTCGCCTTCTGCAAGCGCGACCGGATCAAGTACATATGGGCTCAGATTTATTACGCGTTCGAACCGCAGGTGAGCTTCGAGGCGCCGAAGCCGGGCGAGCAGCCCCCCGCGACGCGGTGCGTGATCCAGCGGGCGCAAGAGACGCGCCAATTCCTGCGTGCTGCGCACGAGGCCGGGCTGGAGGTGCACGCATTGGATGGGTACCCCGAGTACGCCCAGAAGCCATACCACCATGCACCGCTGGCGATCGTGGACGCGTTGATCGCGTTCAATCGGGAATCGCCGCCGCAGGAGCGTTTCGACGGGATCCACTTCGACAACGAGCCGTACCTGTTGGTCGGCTGGCACGACTGGGACCGGCGTCAGCAGATCCTGCGTGAGTTCCTGGAGCTGAACGCCGAGTGCCAGCGGCGGGTGCGTGAACAATCCGAGATGGAGTTCGGCATCGACATCCCGTTCTGGTGGCAGGCCCGCGACCCGGCGACGGGGCGGATCGTCGGCGAGGTGGAGTTCCGCGGCCAGCGCAAGGCCGCCAGCTACCACTGCATCGATATGCTCGACAACGTGGGGATCATGAATTATCGCAACACCGCCGATGGGGCCGACGGGATGATCGCCCACGGCAAGGACATCCTGGAGTACGCCGACCGGGTCAAGCAAGCCAAGGTCTTCATGGGCATCGAGACGTTCGCGTATCGCCCGACGCAGGTGTGGTTCGCGTTGGGGCTGCCGCGGGAGGCGTTCGAACAGGTCCTGCAGGATCGCAGCATCGGGTTGACGTACTTGAGCCGGGTGAACGGGTTCCGAGTTCAAGTGTTCGATGACGGCATGTCGGTTCACGTGGGGATCGAGCTGCCGGAGTCACCCACCCAGGAGCAGCAGGCCCGGGCCCACGACACCGTGGTTCAGATTGCCCAGGTGTTGGGGGCCTCCGGGTATGCGAAGTACGCGCGGCAAGTCCCGGATATCCTGCGAAGCTTAAAGTCGGGGGCCTCGGGCGAACTGGAGTGGCACGACTTGCGCCGGAAAGACGTGACAGACCCCACTACAAACAGGGAGTACGCCGCTTTCATCGCCACAAGCACCATGTTGCCGAAGATCACCTTTGCCAGTGTGAGCTTCCAGGACCTGAAACTGCAGGTGGCGGCTGCGGAAGACTTTTTCGGCAAGTTCGAGAGCTACACGGGCATCGCGATCCATTTCGACCAAACGTACCGGCGGAAGTCCGAGGCTACGGAACAAGAAGCCGCCTCGGAACCGCCCGGAGAGCCAGGTGCCGCGGCAGCAAGTCGCTGAGCATGGTTCGTTGAGGTGCATGGGTTTTGAAATGAGAGACGGCTGGGGCCGGCGCAGCGATGCCTCGGTTGTTCCCGTGGTGCCGTTTCACTCCACCACAGCCGCCACCGAGCCGATCCTTCTTCGCTATTTTTCTTGACTGAAAAACCCGAAATGAGGACAATGAGGTCGAAAGTTTGGTACGCGCATCTCGATGCTTGAAGAAAGGGGAAAGCCATGACGTGCAAGCGTGACGCTCGACGCCGGTTCCTCTGGGGCGCCGCGGCTTTTGTACTCGCTGTGACTGGCTCCGGGATCACCTCCCAGGTTCGTGCCGTAATCATTGAGGCGCCTATCCAGTTCGACACGGAGCTGTTGAGCCTCAACCTTACCGGCGGGCCATTCCCGATCCCCCTGGCCAGCGACCCGAATAACGCGCTGGGCGACAGCATCAACGGGTACGGGCTGGTCAATTCCGGGGTTGCGATCACGCTCGCCTCACAGCGGCCGATCAACCCCGGGCCGCGATCGCTGGGGCAGGTCTTTGCCTTCCAGGGAGTGCCCGAGTCGGCGCCGCTGTCTAACGGAAACGGCGACAGCCTGCCGCCGATTAATCCGGCTGAGCTGGACGGCCAACCGTTCTTCGTGAACAGCTTTTTTGACGTTTTCTTCGATATCACGGTGACGGATGTGGACCCGCGCGCGGGCCGGGACTTCGCCGGCATGCCCGACGGGGCCTCGATCACGATCCCGGACATCGGCCCGGCGAATATGCAATCTCAACATTTCGCCGTCTTTGACGCCGATGCTCCAAACTTCGGCTTGATCCCGCCGCCAGAAGCCGCT
>JAJUHR010000411.1 GCA_029267795.1 Planctomycetota bacterium | reverse complement strand
GGTGTCGACTAGCGCCGTGGCGAGGATCGTCAGCGACCCGCCCTCCTCGAATTTGCGGGCGGCGCCGAACAGCTGCTTGGGGATCGCCAGGGACCCGGCGTCCAAGCCGCCGCTAAGGGTCCGCCCTGTGGAGGCCATGCCCGGGGCGGTGTTGAACGCCCGGCCGACGCGGGTGAGCGAATCCAGCAGGATCACCACGTCCTTGCCCGCCTCGGCCATGCGTTTGGCACGCTCGATGGCCAGGATCGCCAGGCTCGCGTGGCGTTCTGGGGAGTGGTCGTTCGAGCTTGCCAGCACGTGGCAGGGGACGTTGCGGCGGAAATCGGTGACCTCCTCCGGCCGCTCGTCGATCAACAGGGCGATCACCTCCACCTGCGGGTGGTTCTTCCGTAGCGCAAAGGCGATGTTCTGCAGCAGCGTGGTCTTCCCGGCCTTGGGAGGCGACACGATCATGCCGCGTTGGCCGTAGCCGATGGGGCAGAACAGGTCGATCAACCGGCAGGCGGGCGGGCAGCCGGGGTACTCCAGCGTCAACCGCGGAGACGGGTCGATGCTGGTCAGGTCCTCGAACCGCCGGCGATGCAGGTACTGCTGCGGCTCCAAGCCGTCGATCCTGAAGACGTTTTGGACGCGCGGGGCGTTAGGCGCGATCGGGTTGACCTTGTTCTTTTTGCCCTTGAAGTGTTGGGGATGATGCCTTTGGTGCGACTGGCCGTTGCCGGATACGGGCGGGCCCAGCTCGACCTGCAACTCCAGGCCGGGGCGCAGCTGGTAACGGTCGATCAACGCCGCGGGGACGACCGGGTCACTGGCCGAGCTGATCAGGGTCTGGTTGAGGTGCCTGAGCCGACCATCGCCTCGACTGGATAATTCTAAGATGCCTGTGTGTTGTGCCATTCTGATTTGCCGGTTGCTCCGGCCAGCTTGGATCGGTTGACAAGCCTTAACGGTCTTGCGTGGCTTGGGAAGCGATGCAGCGCTAACTCACGAAAGGCTCTTGGTGCGTGAGCGACTCCGATCCGAGGTCGCTCTTGCAGTCACGCGATCAGCGGGCTGGCGGGCGATCGGGATCGGTCCCTTCCCCGGCATCCGCGCTGATTCATTTCATTCGGGTTCGGCGGGTCAGGCCTCAAGCCGTTCCAGCTTGGATCTGACGCCTTTTTATACAAAGGGCTACGCTCGCCTTCCCCACGTGGGAACCTGGGAGAGATTCGCCGTGCTTGGCACGGAGCGTCTCGCAACTCTGGGTCCCGGCAGGAGACGAAAAACGCGCCTTCCACGTCTTCCGATGCCCAATCTTAACTTAATATGCTGAACCAGTCAGTCTGGTTCTGCTCCCAGCTATGCGTCAGGACCTCGCCTCCCACCCGACGTATCGCTCGCCCTCTCGCTGCCCGACCGGTCACCGGTGGGAGCGATTGCTGTCGTTCTCCTGGTCACGTGGCATTGCTGCTAGGGACCTTTCACCCTGCCTGCGCTATCCACAGAGCCATGCCGATCAGCCGGCTTCTCGCGGCGGCAGCGATCGGGGGGGCCCGTCGCTGGTCTTCCCCGTCTACCTACGCTTGTTCAGGGTCCGCTTCGCATGCGGTTCCCGCGGCGAGCAGACCGAGTTTAGATCGGAAAGATGCTATAAGGTTTTTCGGACAAAACGAGCCAATCTTTCTCTCACTATCAAAAAATTTCAACCCCCTACATCCCGAGATTGGGTGGAGCCATGTTATCCAGAACCTCTGCGGTTTGTTCTCTCCGGAGGCTCGCTTAACTTCGGGGGAGCCCCTCGCGACCGGTTCCTACGCGATAATCATAGCCACGAAATCGGGTATTGTGGGGTAGCGGGGGATCATCCACGCCAACGCCTCCACCAGCCGCGGATCGACTGGACCATGAAAACGGCCAGGAAGATCGCTCCCAGGACCGCCACGATGCACGCGCCGCTGCTGAAGTGGCCAGATTCAAGGCTGATCATCAGGCCCCCGGTGGTCCCCACCACCCCCACTGCCCAAGACCACCACATCACCCAT
>JAJUHR010000257.1 GCA_029267795.1 Planctomycetota bacterium | reverse complement strand
CCTCAGCGCGGAGCCGAGCCGGGACGCCGAACAAAGCGGAGAAGCTACAGGCGGCGGGGCTTGGGGAAAAGTCGCAAGCGGCGTGACCCCGGCCTATCGCCGGAGTTGGTGCAAGGCCCGGGATGGGTGTTTGACGCGGGGGGTCGACGTCCGTATGCCGTGGCACGCGTCCTGCAGGAATGGAACGGTTCAACCGCGCGCCCCTCTTTGGGACGCGCGGTTTTTTCTAATCGGCGGTGGGGCGGGACGGGGCGGGGCAGCACGTGGGGTGTGGCGGGTTTGGGGGATTGGACTGGCCCGGTATACTAGCCCCGTTCTGTGGTTTGTTGGCCATGGCTGGGGTAGGCGGGCGAAGGAGGCGTTGGCATGAAGGGCGTTATTCTCGCGGGCGGGCTGGGCAAGCGTTTGCGGCCCCTGACTTTGGTCACCAACAAGCACCTGTTGCCGGTGTACGACCGGCCGATGATCTATTACCCGATCGAGTGTCTACTTAACGCTGGGATCGACGAGATCCTGATCGTCACGGGTGGCGAGCACGCGGGGGATTTCCTGAAGCTGCTCAAGAACGGCAAGGACCTGGGGGTGCGGCACCTGGAGTACGCGTACCAGGAGGGCGAGGGGGGCATCGCCGACGCACTGAAGCTGGCCGAGGAGTTCGCCGACGGTGGGAAGGTGTGCGTGATCCTGGGGGACAACCTCATCGAGGGGAACATCCGCAAGGCGGTGGGGGATTTCTTCACGCAGAAGGCCGGCGCCAAGGTGTTGCTGAAGGAAGTGGAGGATCCGGAGCGGTTCGGCGTGGTGCGAATGGAGGGCAACCGGGTCGTGGAGATCGTCGAGAAGCCGGCCGACCCACCGAGCAACTTGGCGGTGACGGGGATTTACTTCTACGACCAGGACGTGTTCGGGATTTGCCAGACGCTCAAGCCTAGCGGGCGGGGCGAGCTGGAGATCACCGATGTGAACAACGCGTACCTGCAGCGGGGCGACCTGACGTACGAGGTACTCGAGGGCTGGTGGACCGATGCGGGGACGTTCGAGAGCCTGCACCGCGCCAGTTGTTGGGTGGCTGAGGGCGGGGCGAACCACCTGGACATGATGGGGCGTGCGTCCCGACCGGCTACGGTGAAGTACTGAGGCGCCGGCTCATACCGCGAGAACCGTAGATTCAGGGGAGCGTCGTTGTGTTGCAAGTGCACAGTCCCAAGTCGATGCCCGGCGGCCTAGCCGCGGCGTTTGAGCACGCCCAGCAGGCGGGCGAGCCGGTGTTCGTGCCGGCGAACCTGTACGCGGACGACCGCGGCTGGTCGCTGATGAACCAGATGCAGGGGGTCATGTCGCCCGAGGGTCAAATTAATTACTCGGTGATGTACCCCAACGTGATCAAGGCGTGGCACCGGCACCGGCTGCAGACCGACTTTTGGATCTGCCTGCAAGGCCATTTGAAGGTTGGGATGCACCGCGAGAGCGACGGGAAGACCTGGCTGGCGGTGATCGGGGAGAAGCGGCCGGGGGTGATGGTCATCCCGCCGCCGCTGTGGCACGGGGCCGCGACCGTGGGGTCGGAATCGGCGGGGTTGCTGTACTACGTGACGCACGCGTACAACCCGCAGGTTCCGGATGAAGACCGCAGGGCGTACGACAGCATCGCCGGGTTCCCATGGGGGATACGGCACGGATGACCCCCGGGAGCGTAACGAGCGCGGCGCGGGCCTTCGGTTCCCACGGCGACGGGCTTCCTGGGCCGGTGATGGTCGTGGGCAGCACGGGGATGCTGGGGCGCGCGTGGGTGGCGCTGCTTCGAGGGCGCGGCATCGAGCACGTGCCCACGACGCGGGTCGAGGTGGACTTGCGGGACCCCGGCTCGATCGAACGCACGGTCGATGGGCGCTGCCGGTGGGTGGTGAACTGTGCCGCGTGGACGGACGTGGATGGGGCGGAGAAAGATTTCGCCGGGGCGGTGGCGCTGAACGCCACGGGGGTGGAGGCGCTGGCCCGGCAGTGCAAAAGAGTGGGGGCGACGCTGGTCCACTACAGCACGGATTACGTGTTCAACGGCCAGGCGACCCAGCCTTACCCGACGGATCACCCCCGCGAGCCGCTGAACGCCTACGGCAAGAGCAAGGCGATGGGGGAGGAGGCGATCGAGCGGTCGGGGTGCCGATACTTGATCCTCCGCACGAGCTGGCTGTACGCGCCGTGGGGGAAGAACTTCGTGAGGACGATCGCGGGGCTGCTGCGGCAGCGGGATTCGATCAAGGTGGTGGACGATCAGCGTGGTCGGCCGACCAGCTGCGAGCCCCTAGCGGAAACGAGCCTGAAGCTGATGGCCAAGGGCGCCGAGGGGATGTACCACGCGACCGATGGTGGGGAGTGCACGTGGTGCGGGTTTGCGCGGGAGATCGGCCGATTGTTGGGGACGAAATGCCGGGTGGAGCCGTGCACGACGGCGGAGTTCCCGCGGCCCGCGAAGCGTCCCGCCTACAGCGTATTGGACCTGAGTAAAACGGAACGTCTGATCGGGCCGATGACCCCTTGGGAGGTCACCCTGGCGGATGTGGTGAAGCGGTTAGAGGTGGGTTGAGCATGGGGCGACACCTGCTGGTCACTGGAGGGTGTGGGTTCATCGGGTCGAACTTCGTCCGATTTGTCCTGACCCACCGCCCGGACTGGAGTGTGACCAACCTCGATTGCCTGTCGTACTCGGGGAACCTCGAGAACCTAGCCGATTTGGAAGGCGACGCGCGGTATGAGTTCGTGCGGGGCGACATCCGCGACCGCGAGCTGGTGGAGAAGCTGGTCGAGCGCTGCGACGCGGTGGTGCACTTCGCGGCCGAGAGCCACGTGGACCGGTCGATCATGGATTCTCGCCCGTTCGTTGAGACCAACGTGCTGGGCACCCAGACGCTGCTGGAGGCGGCGAGGAAGCACGTGGGCGAGGGCGGGGGCGGCAAGCGTTTCGTGCACGTGAGCACCGACGAGGTGTACGGGTCGCTACCGCTGGATCGGCCGGACTTGAAATTCACCGAGGCTACCCCGCTGCACACCAACAGCCCGTACTCGGCGAGCAAGGCGGGCAGCGACCTGCTCGTGGGGGCGTACCACCACACGTTCGGGCTGGACGCGGTGATCACGAGGTGTTCGAACAACTTCGGGCCGTACCAGTTCCCGGAAAAGGTGATCCCGCTGTTCGTGACGAACCTGATCGAGGGCAAGAAGGTACCGCTGTACGGCGACGGGAAGAACGTGCGGGATTGGTTGCACGTGGACGACCACTGCGAGGCGGTGCTGACGGTGCTGGAGAAGGGGCGCAGCGGCGAGGTGTACAACATCGGCGGGAACAACGAGCGGTCGAACCTGGAGCTGACGCACGCGATCCTGCAGATCATGGGCAAGGGGTCGCAGATGATCCAGCCGGTGGCGGATCGGCTGGGGCACGACCGGCGATACGCGATCGACGCCTCGAAAATCCGCAGGGAGCTCGGCTGGGCGCCGACGCGGTCGGCCTGGCCCCGGGCGCTGGAGCAGACGGTCCAGTGGTACGTTAAGAACACGCGGTGGTGGCAGCGGGTCAAGAGCGGGGAGTACCGGCGGTACTACGAGCAGCAGTACGGCAAGCGGTGAGATGCTATAAACTTACCGTGT
>JAJUHR010000194.1 GCA_029267795.1 Planctomycetota bacterium | reverse complement strand
GATGCGCCGGCGCCGCGCCGAGTACGAGGAACACCCGGACCACGTCCTGGAGGTGCTCAAGCGTGGCACCGCCCGCGCCAACGCCGCTGCGGAAGAGACCCTTTGGCTGGCCAAGCGAGCGATGAAGTTCGACTTCTTCCCACGAAGACTCGAGTGGGCGTAAGCTCTATGGCGCCTCGGCAGGATGATGCCCCACCTTACGGTCTAGTGAATCTCGATACAATTCGGAGTTTGGGAGTCGGAACAGCTTATGGGTGTGCGGGTTCTTTCAGCGGTAGTTCATCGGGAAGGCGAGCTGTACGTTGCTCAATGCCCGGAGGTGGGTACGGTTAGCCAGGGTTCGACTCCCGAAGAGGCCGTAGCGAACCTCAAGGAAGCTACCGAGCTGTACCTGGAAGAATTCGGAGCTCCGGTGGGCGGGCGTCCCTTCATCACAACTTTCGAGGTAGCGGTTGCCTAAGTTACCTCGCGTATCTGGGAAACAAGCGGTAGAGGCCCTGGAGCGGTTGGGCTTTCGTCAGGTTCGTCAACGCGGTAGCCACGTCGTCATGCGAAAGGACATGCCGTCGAGTTCGGTGGGGACGGTTGTCCCTCTGCATCGCGAGTTAGCCATCGGAACACTTCGGGGGATCCTCCGCCAGGCGCAAGTTGAGGTTGATCAATTCGTCCGTTGTCTGAAGTAGGTCATTTCGATGGGCTTGCGGCGGGTGGCACGGCTTGCTTGCAAGCCGTGAGGAAACCCCAGTGGAGTACAGCTTGCGAGCGACGAGGAAGCTGCGACACCCGGCGCGGCGGGAGCTTCGTTCATTTGCTGTTGGTTTCGATCTTGATCGGGATCCTGCAGGGGCTGACCGACTGTGCGATGAGTTGGTCACCCTGGTGGCAGTCTCCGGCGGATAGATAGAATGACGTGCTGAACCGAGCCATGAGCATGTCAGGAGCGACGACGATGGGTCTTTGGGAGTGGGTGATTCTGCTGTTGGTGGCGGGGATCTGCGGAGGGATTGGTCAGGCGATTGCGGGGTATTCGCGTGCGGGTTGTCTGGGGTCGATCGTCTTAGGTTTCATCGGCGCCTTGCTTGGCACGTGGCTGGCGCGGGCCTTGAATCTGCCGGAAATCCTGCCCTTAAGGCTGGGTGACGGGGTGACTTTTCCGGTCATCTGGTCGATCATTGGGGCGGCGTTATTCGTAGCGGTGTTGACTCTGCTGTCCCGCCGGCCATAGCAGCCACGTAGCGCGGGGCTTTACCCCGACCCCGCCTGTTCATGATTCGATCAGCCAACGCGGGCCGAAGGCTGGCCCTACGAGCCGGTTCGCAGCGAATCGCGGCCCCTGCTCGATCTCCCCACCAGCTGCGATGGGTATAAGGCCACGCTGCAGAGCGGTTTATTCTTACGACGCCATTTTTGATTCGAATGTCTGCTCAGCGCTGTCGGCTAAGTAGCTGTCAGCTAAGTAGCTGTCAGCTAAGTAGCTGTCAGCTAAGTAGCTGTCGGCTAGCTAGCTGACTGTGCGCCGGGGGGTCCAAAGCGGATAATGGTCTTTAAAATCCGGGTGAAAAATCCCGCCATTATCGGATCGTTTTAGAGGCAACCGGGACCGGGAGGACGAGGTTCGGGCTCGGCCGAATGGGGGAAGCGCTGCCCTTCGCAGTGTGTTGCTGAGCTCCCAGGTTTCCCAAGATCAAAAGCAGAAAAGCCAGGTATGGCATCGGTCAGGGGGAAGCATGTCTACTTGTGAAAGGAAGGGCCATGGGAAGGCGAACACTCAGACTGATTCGACTCTTTTGGGTATTGGCGTTGGTCTGTAGCGCGGGCCTGGCTGCCCCGGTGCGTGCGGCGCCTTTGAGCTTCAACTGGGACATCACGAATGAAACGGGGGCTGCTGCCCGTGACTTTCATGTCACGATTGTCTCGGACAAGGCTCTGACTCACCGCAGGTCGTTCAACGGCGCCTTTGGCAATCCAACGATCACCCGGCAAGCCGGTGGCTTGGTCCACGACGTGACGTGGGCGGGGGGCACGGTGGCTAATGGTGCCAGGACGCACGTGGGGTTGGAGTTTGAGGGCGAACTGGGGGCTAGGGTCAGCGTGATCAACATCCGCTGGACCGACGCCAACGGACGCCAGCAAGGCAGGCCCGTCGAGCAGCCCAGTTTCCCGGGATTTAGGGCCAGGCCTCTCTTTGGTTTTTCGATGAATAACACCCGCAACGAAGACAACCCCGAAACGCCCGAAGACGAGGCGGCAGAGTCGCCGAATCTGCGTATCTCCGATCTCCACTTCGTCATCAACCCCACTAAGACGCCTCTGGAGAATCTGATGGCTGGGCTGCTGACCGGCATCCCGGAGCTGCCTTTTGACATCGCTGTGGACAGCGAATTTACAGGCCCGTTCTCGGGTCTACCCTCGTTGCTACCCGAGACAGGCTTTTTGGTCATGGAGGGGGTCTCGTCGTACGACGGGGGCGCTGGGCTGATTCGCAATGTGTTCCTGATGCAAGCGGGTTTGGCGATCCCGGAGCCTTCATCGCTTGCGGCTTTCCTGGCCGCGGCTGCTGTGCTCAGGGCGCGCTATCGAAAGCGATCAATGGATCCCCATCCAGCCCGTGCAGATCGGGGAGATAAGGAGAGAATCCCATGTTTAAGAGAACAAGCCTCGTTGCCACGAGCGTGATATTGGCGGCTACTCACGGAACTCAGGCCGAGATCATGGTTTCGGATATCGATGCCGCCAATGGTGATCAAACCGCGGACTTGGTCACGGAGCTGAACAAATGCACCGGGGGGGCAACGGTATCGATCGAGGGGGGGAAGCTGAAGATTGCCGACGGGGGGAACGCTTACGCAGGCTTGCTGCGAGACATGATCGGCAGCGGAACCTCCGTTACGCTGCAGGTCGGCAAAGACCTCGATGCTGTGTTTGTGGGGGCCTGGGATCCCCCGGTTCGAAACGTCACCGAAGCCTGCGACGCGACCAAGAAAACCACCGGCACGCAGAGGCTGGACATCAGCGATATCAAAGCGATCAGCACGTTCCCCGGGCTGGCTGGCCGAACGCCGTGGGGGGCGATGATCCATGAAATCACCGAGGTTTTTGTGGGCAAGAGAGACAATCTCCTGATGAAAGACGCCCACATCCGTGGCATCGACGCGGAGAATGTCTCGCTGTTATTGGAAGGCAAGGGCCAACGCCCGCAGGACACCGTGACGATTCCCCCCAGGCCCCCAGCGCCCCGACCGGGGGGTGGGTACACCGTCTTTGACCCTTATTTCGATGTCGATCTAGGGCCTGGATGGACCGCTTGGGAGCTGGTTGGCTTGCCCAGCCAGGAAGGCGGCCCGAATCAGCCCACGGCTCTTTTGTGGGGATTCTTCGGCGAATTCACCATGCCTCATGATGAGCTTGTCTTTGATCTGCCCAATATCGTTTTGGAAGGCGGCTCCTTCGTTCCGATTCCAGAACCGTCGAGCCTGATCCTGTTGACCCTTGGGGTTCTGGGTACTTGCCGCAGAACAAGCGGACGGGTGGCTGGGGCAGAGCGTAGCGATGCCCCAGTGCAATAAGGTTGAGTGAGGTAGGGTCCGCTTGGCGGATCAGCGGCGGGTGGCACTGGCTGCTTGTCGGCCAGTGTAAATAAGTTTGACGGGTGGTCTTGTTCTAGGTGGCATGGTCAAGCGTGGTCTCTGCCGCTTGACCATGGATTTGGATCACGAATTTCATCATGGGCAAACGAGTTTGTCCATGCCACGCAACTCAGTAGGGCAGCTCATCGACCTGCCTCTTTGAATGCCGCCGATGATTCGGCAGGACGATGTCCTGCCCTGCGATCTGGTCCGCACAGCGGACCGTACGAACTTGCTTGCAGGGCCATCTCTAAGAAGACGGTGCGCACAGCGGACCTTTACGATAAGCCGATGGCAAAAGCCCACGGACTGCAGTCCGTGGGCTTCGTCGTTGATGCGTGGTTCGGGCGCGGGTGGTAGCGGCGCTACTCCTTGAGCACGAAGTCGATGCACATCACCGAGCCGAGGATCAGCTGGCGGATCGGGTCGTCGGGCTCGACGTCGTCGGCGATCTGGAGCATGTAATTGTCGGCGGTGGTGAACAGCTCCTTGCCGACGCCGGCCCACTGCTTGGTGACATGGGCGAGCTGGGCCCCGTCGGGGGTAGTGAAGTGGAAGTCCCAGCCGGACCACTTGCCTTTGAGCATACACACGGGCTGGTCCTGCTCGTCGACGACAGTGAACGCCCCGCCGATGGAGAAGAGCTTTTGGTTGAACCCGCCTAGGGGCTGGTTGTTCTCGTCGAGCACCTTGACCTTGGAGAGGAACACCGAGATGCCTCGGGTGACGCGGACCAGCGGCTGGCCGTCGGGGGTGCGGATCTGCACGTCGAAGGGGGTCATGCGCTTGTAATCGCTGAAGCGGAAGAGCTTGGTGAGCAGGCCCAGGTTCTCTTCGCGGCATTGCATGAGCGGTTGGCCGGTGTTGGGGTCGTAGATGTCGAAATTGT
>JAJUHR010000392.1 GCA_029267795.1 Planctomycetota bacterium | reverse complement strand
GATCCGGTTCTGCCACCGGGTCGGGCTGGATTACGTCAGCTGCTCGCCGTTTCGAGTGCCGATCGCGCGCCTGGCCGCGGCGCAGGCGGCGCTGGCCGGGGACTAAGGCCGGACGGTTCGCTTCGGCGGGGTGTTTCTCGGGTTCCGGGAATTCTGGGGGGGGGCCTGTGGGTTCTGGGGTTTGCCCACTTTTGTGGCTGGGCCGGCACCGCCGGTGGTCTGCAGTTTTCGGGAACACCTCATCCAGGAACTGCATCCTGCGGGCGTGTTTTTGTTTTGGCTGGAGAAGGCCAACTTGCCCGGCCGACAGAAGCAGGCAGAAAGGAGGCCGACCATGGCGTTGAAGCTTGTGAAATCGTCACGGGTCGTCTTTGCGGTCTGTCTGCAGGTCGTATGGCTGGGGGCGTCACGCACCGGCTGGGCCCACTGCGATGGCATGGACGGCCCGGTAGTTCGGGCTGCTCAGGAGGCGATCCGGACCGGCAACGTAGACCTGGCCCTGATCTGGGTCAGCGAGCGGGACGAAGCCGAGATCACCCGGGCGTTCCAAAAAACCATGGCTGTCCGCAAGCTCGGCCCCGAGGCCGCCGACTTGGCGGATACCTATTTTTTCGAGACCCTCGTCCGTGTTCACCGGGTGGGAGAAGGTGCTTCGTACACTGGCCTGAAGCCAGCGGGTCGGGATTTGGGCCCAGCCATCCCCGCGGCCGACCGCGCGGTGGCGACCGGCTCCCTCCAGCCAGTGGACGGCCTTCTGACCCACGTCGTGCAGCACGGCCTGTCTGAACACTTTGCCGCTGTTCGCGATCACAAGGGCTACGATCCGCACGACGTCACGGCGGGCAGGGAGTACGTCCGGCGGTACGTCGAATTCATCCATTATGTGGAGCGTCTCTACGAAGCCGCGACTACCACGGCTCACGGGCATTTTCCCGAAGGAATGCACGAGGCGCAAGAATGAAACCGCGGCTTGCCCCCTGCGGGGGGCTGTCGAATCCCAGGCGGGGGACAAAACGCCTTGGGCTGGGCAAAATCGCTGCGTATTGGATTTGTTATTGGGCGTTGCGGACAGTAGGTGAGGGGGTTCACACGGAGTCTCGATGGATGTACGCCAACGTCGTGGTTGTGGCGCACCGACGGTCGGGCACGCATCTGGCCGTCGACTCGATCCGCAACAATTCAGAGGTGTACGGCCGCGACCCAGCCAGCGTGGATCAGCTCACGATCGACCACCTGCGACGCGGCGCCAACCCCCACGTGAGCCTGCGAGAGTTTCAGCAGAACCTGACAGCCACGCCGCACGTGTTCAAGTCGCACGCGCACGTGGACCTGGCGAGTTATTGGGGTGACGCCCCCGAGGCGTGGCAGTACCTCAGCGGGGTGCTGCCCCAGGCGAAGATCATCTACGTGTACCGAGACGGCCGGGACGTGATGGCTTCGCTGTACCATTATTGCTGTGGGTTCATGCCCGAGGTGGCCCGCATGTCGTTCAGCGATTTTTTGCGGATGGACAACGACTTCGACTCGGAAACCTACCCGGGGCGCATGAGCCGGGTGGAGTATTGGGCGTACCACGTCGGCGGGTGGCTGGCTCGGCCGGACGTGCTGCATGTGTCGTTCCGCCAGCTAAGGCACCATTTCGAACAGACTTTTCGGGCGATCGCGGGGTTTATCGGGTTGCCCGAGCCGGTGCGCGTTTCCAACGTGGTGCGGGCCCAGACGGCGGCGGGTCGAGTTTGGCGTGCGGTGCACAACCAGCTGCGCTTCCCGTTCAACCGGATTAGCCACTCGTCGGTCAGCTTCCGGCGGGGGACGGTAGGGGACAGCCGGAGCCTGTTCACCCGGGAGGACCATCGCTATTTCAACTCGATAGCTGGGCCGCTGTTGCTTCGGATGGGCTTGAAGCTGCACGAGTAACCTTTGGCGAGAAGGACGCGTGCGGGGATGCTGCAGCGATCTCGGCCGCGCTCAGGGCTTGGAGCATCACACGGGCCTTGGCCAGGGTTTCCTCGTATTCTTGAGCGGGGTGGGAATCCGCCACGATGCCGGCCCCGACGGAAAAATCCACACGCGACCGTTCCGGATCGATCAGCAACGTACGGATCGCGACGTTGAGGCAGGCGTGGTGGCGCGACAGCCAGCCGATGCACCCGCAGTAGGGGCCGCGGCGGACGGGTTCGAGTTGCTCGATCAATT
>JAJUHR010000223.1 GCA_029267795.1 Planctomycetota bacterium | reverse complement strand
TTCAATCCCTCTTGGTCTTGCGGGAGCAGGTGGAACGCGCCAGCAGCTGCCCCCACGGCCGGCCGACCACCGTCCGCCTGACCCTCCAGGAAATGGCCAGGCGTTTCAAGCGGACTTGACACCGCGACTTCGGCGGGCGGTGTGGCCTCGTCACGGGGATCGTCCCGCCCCGCGCCCCGGTTGAAGCCTCGGCCAGGGCGTTTTTTTTGTGCGGGTGTAGCGCGGTGCGGCTCGGGGTGGCTGTGGTGGAGCAAAGCGACGCCACAGCCCAATTCGGGTCGTGATGTCCGAGCAGGCCCGAACCCACAAAACGCCAGGGCATCGCTGCGCTTTGCCCCAACCATCCCAAGCCGAGGACGCGATACCCGGACGGGAAGGGCACGGCCTTTGTCAGGGACGCCGCTGAAGATTTGCATTTCGGGGCGGCATTCGCGCTTGACTTTGGGGGGATGCGGCGAATCAATTCAGCCGAATTGGTTCGCCTTGAGTTCGAGCCCGCTTTTCAGAGGGATGACGATGGAGTCGTGTCTTTCCGCATCGCGGTTGTCCTCTTTTGAATGTGAGTAAGAAGTGTGAGGACGGTGGGTCAGTGAATTCTGGTTTTGGGTCAGTCTCTGCCGATCGTCAGGCGTCGGCCATCTGCTTTAATGGTCGCTCGTGATCGGGTTGGAAGCGACTTCTCTCCAGTGGGTTGTCGTTCAAGGCGTGGGGTGGGGAGTCGGTCCGATGGCAAGCCGTGTGTCGGATTTTCCTTCCCGGCGAGGATTCTATCTTCACGGGAGCATAAACTCCGATGAGCGGCGAGGCATTTCGCGGTGGCGACGGAGTGTCGTGGGTAATGAAGCAATCGACGCGGGCCGAGGCGTGGCTGGTGTTCGTGATCGCTGCCTTGGCTCTGATCTTTCTGGCGATCGATCTGATCACCCCGCAGGGGATGTCGGATGGGGTGCTTTACTTGATCGTCGTGCTTGTGTCGCTGAAGTCGTCGCGGCAGCCCCGGTTCACCCTGCTGGCCACGGGGGTGTGCACCGCCCTGGTTCTGGTGGGGGCTTTCTTTTCGCCGCGTGGCAGCCCTTTGTCGGTGGTCCTGTTCAACCGCGGGCTGTCGGTGGCGATGCTGTGGCTGGTGGGTACGATCGGCACCCTATGGTTGCGTGCGGCCAGGTCCCTGCTCGAGTGCGACCAGTGCCTTCGGCAGGTGGTGCAGAGCCTGCGAGAGGTCTGTTGGCTGACGGACACGGTGGAGGACCGGGTGGTGTATGTCAGCCCGTCCTACGAGGCGGTGTGGGGGGTGCCCGCGCAGGTGCTGTCCGACCGACCGACCCGTTGGATCGAGGCGGTTCACCCAGAGGACCGTGGCCGGGTGGAGTCGAATTACGGCTCGAAGGCGGACTCGGGTGGGTTTAACGAAGGGTACCGGGTCGTGCGTCCTGACGGGACGGTCCGCTGGGTTCGTCACCGGGGTCTTCCCGTCCGTGACGAACATGGGAGGGTGTATCGGATTGCCCATGTCGTGGAGGATACGACCGAGACCCGGGCGCAGCAGCGGATGCAGGAAGCGCAAAACGGTGTGCTGCGGTTGTTGCAATTGATCGCGGTGGCGTCGAACGAGGCTTCGAATTTCGAGGACGCGCTACGGATCTCGCTAAAGGCGGTGTGCGCTTTCACGGGCTGGCCGGTCGGCCACGCTTACATCCTGGATCCCGGGCCGCCGCCGGTGCTGCGGACGACGGGCGTATGGCACATTGACGAGCCGGGCCGGTTCGACATGTTTCGCAAGATTACCGAGGCGGCGCATTTCCCGCGGGGGGTGGGGCTTCCCGGGCGGGTTTTGGCCAGCGGGAAGCCCGAATGGGTCATGGACATCGGCAAGGAGCGGGAGTGCCCGCGGCGCGGTTTGGTGGAGGGCCTGAACGTGCGGACCGGCTTCGCGTTCCCCGTGATGGTGGGCGCGGAGGTGGCGGCGGTGTTGGAGTTCTTCTCGACACAGGCCGCCCCGCCGGACAAGCCTTTGCTGGAGACGATGGCGTATGTCGGCACGCAGTTGGGTCGGGTCATCGAGCGCCAGCGGGCGGAGGAAGCGGTGCGGGTGTCGGAAAAACGCCTGCGGGACATCCTCGACAGCATGTTCGTGTTCGTGGGGTTGTTCACGGTCGACGGTGTGCTGGTGGAGGCGAACCGGGCGCCGCTCGAGGCGGCGGCGCTGAAACGGGAGGACGTGATCGGTAAGCCGTTACCGGAGACGTACTGGTGGTCGTACTCGCCTGCGGTTCAGGAACAGCTGCGGGAGGCATTGCGGCGCGCGGCGATGGGGGAGACCGTTCGATACGACGCCCAGGTTCGCGTGGCGCAGGGCCGCCTGATCACCATCGACGTCACGTTCGCCCCCCTGTACGACGCCAGCGGAAGGGTGACGCAACTGGTCGGATCGGCCGTGGACATCACGGAGCGGAAGCGGGCCGAGCAGGCACGCGCACGGTTCGAGAAGATCGTGGAGAGCACGACCGATTTTGTCGGCATGTGCGACGCGGAGGGGCGGGTGATCTACGTGAACCGCGCCGGGCGGCGGCTCGTGGGGGTGGGCGAGACCGAAGACGTCTCACCCACGGCCTGGTCGGATTATTTCCCTGCGTGGGCGGTGCGGTTGATCGAAAGGGAGGCGAAACCCACGGCGTGGCGAGAAGGGGTCTGGTCGGGGGAAACCGCCTTGAAGACGCGTGCGGGCAAGGAAATCCCCGTGATCCAGGTGATGGTGGCGCACAAGAAGCCGGACGGCGGCGTGGAGTTTTTTGCATCGATCGCGCGGGACATCACGCGGCGGAAGATTGCTGAGGAGAAGCTGAGGGAGAGTGAGGAGCGGTACCGCTCGGTGGTGACCGCGATGTCGGAGGGCGTCGTGTTTCAGGGGGCCGACGGGCTGATCCAGACGTGCAACGTCAGCGCCGAGCGGATCCTGGGCTTGAAGAGCCAGCAGATCATCGGGCGGAGATCCCTGGACGCGCCGTGGTCGCTGAGCCGTGAGGACGGTTCCCCGTTCCCCGCCGAGGAGCACCCGGCCATGGTGACGCTGCGGACGGGGCGGCCGTGCCGTGACGTGGTCATGGGCATCCACAAGCCCGATGGGGGTTTGGCGTGGATCTTGGTGAATACCCAGCCGCTGTTCCGGGATGGGCAGGCGTCCCCGTACGCCGTGGTCACGTCGTTTTCGGACATCACGGAGCGGCGGCGGGCGGAAAAAGAATTGCGAGATACGCAGCGGGTCTTCCGCGAGTTGTCGGAGAACATCCGGGAGGTGTTCTGGCTCATGGATTGGCCGAACCGGCGGATGCTGTATGTCAGCCCGGCGTATGAGACGATCTGGGGCCGGACCGCCAAGCCGCTGGAGCGGGTGTGGCCCGAATGGGTCGAATCGATCCATGCGGAGGATCGGCCACGGATCGAAGGGCTGTTTCGCGAGGGGGCGGTGCCCCAAGGGTTTAACGAGGAATACCGCATCCTCCGGCCGGACGGGCAAACACGGTGGATCCATGACCGCGGGTTCGTGTTTTGGGACGAGGTGAACCGCGCTTCGCGCATCGCCGGGATCGCCGAGGACGTCACGGAGCGGCAGCTGACGGAGGAGCGGACGCGTCGTATGACCGCCGAGCTTGAACATACCTCGCGTCTGACGATGGCGGGGCAGATGGCGGCCGCGGTCGCGCACGAGTTGAGCCAACCCCTGGGCGCGGTGGTGAATTACATCGGGGCGTACCTGAGGAGCCCGGAGGCTTCCGGTGGAGGTGGCCCGGGGAACCTGGGTCTGCTCCAGGAGGCGCAGCAGCAGGCGCTCGTGGCCGGGCAGATCGTCCACAGGATGTTGTTGTTTATCCGTCGCGACGAACCGAAGCGGACGACCCTGGACGTCAACGAGGCCGTTCGTGAATCGATCTCCTTGATGGGCCCGGAAGCTCGGTTCAGGCACGTGTTGCTGCGTGAGGAGTTGAGCGATGCGATCCCACAGGTGTTGGCGGACCGCATCGGGATTCAGCAGGTGATGTGCAACCTGATCCGCAACGCGATCGAGGCGATCGACGCTGGGGGCTGC
>JAJUHR010000265.1 GCA_029267795.1 Planctomycetota bacterium | reverse complement strand
GGTCTCGCACCGGCGGTCTTCGCCGAATTCCCCGTCGGGGTCGGCCCCGCTGGCGTTGAAATACCGCAGCAGCGCGTACCCGATGTGGTACGGCTGACTGTAATCGTGGATCAGCCACTCCCCCGCCAGCTTGGTCGTGCCGTAGGGCACCTGCGGGGTCTGCGGGGAGTCCTCCATCAGCGGCATCTGGGCGTGGAAACCGTACGTAGCGGCCGTGCTGCTAAATACCAGGCGCTTGACCCCGCACTCCCGCATCGCGTCCAAGACGTTCTTGGTCCCCACGACGTTGACGCGCCAGTACATCTCGGGCTGCTCGATGGACTCGGGCACCGACGCCAGAGCCGCAAAGTGCATCACCGCCTCGACGCGGTGGACCCGCATCGTATCCACCAGGTGCTGGACGTTCTCGATGTCGCCGATGACCAGCCGGTCCTCCGGGACCGACGCGGCGTTGCCCGCAGAAAGGTTGTCGTAGGCGATCGGGTCGTGGCCGTGGCGCAGCAAGTGACGCAGGCACGCGCTACCGACGTATCCCGCTCCGCCGGTCAGAAGAATCTTCATGGGTATTCCCGTCCCAAACGCCGGGGCAGCCGCGGAAAAAACCCGCGATCAACGGTCCACAGAGCCCGCCGTGTGAAGCCGCCCGGCAGTGCGGTCTTGACCCCAAATCCACCGGGCGACCGCCGGCACGTCGGGCAGGGTCTGATACTCCAAGCCGGCCTGACGATCCTCCGCCGACAGCCCCTTACCGCTCTGCACCAGGATACTCCCCCGGCAGCGAGCGTTGCGCCCCGTGGCCACGTCGCTGATCATGTCGCCCACCATCCACGAGGCCTTCAGGTCCAGCCCCAGGTCCCTCGCAGCCCGCAGCAGCATCCCGGGCCCGGGCTTGCGGTCCGGGTGCTCCACCACAGTCCGATCGTCCGTCCGCGGCACGACCGGGCAATGATACACGCCGTCAAGGCCCGCCCCCGCAGCCGCCAGCTGACGGTGCATCTCAGCGTGGATGCGCTGCAAGTCGGACTCGCTGATCATCCCCCTGCCGATCGCGGACTGGTTGGTGATCGCCACGCACGCATACCCCCCCTGCCGCAGCTGCCGGATCGCCTCCGCCACGCCGGGCAAGAGCTTAACCTGCCCCGGCTCCGAAAGGTAATGCACCTGCTCGATCAGCGTACCATCGCGGTCGAAGAACACCGCGGGCCTTAGCCCCTTCGCCACCGTCACGCACCCCTGGAACACCGCGGTGGCCACGTCCTTCTGCGCCCGCTCGTACGCCTGGGGCGTGCCGACGTCCAGGTGGTACCCCGTCCACATCCACCCGCGCATCTGCCCGACCATCGCAGGCAACACGTCGTGCCCGAAGTCGAACCGACCCATCGCGGCGATCCGCCGGTACGTCCCCGCGTCCACCGCGTACACCCCGGCGTTAGCCAGATCGCTCCTGGGTTGCGCCGGCTTTTCGACAAACCCGACGACCCGGCCCCGCTCGTCCAGCTCCGCGATGCCGCACGCCCTGGGGTTGGGGGCGCGAAACAGCAGCACGGTCATCGGGTCGCCGTGCCAGCAGTGGAACTCCAGCATCGCGCGGAGGTTCACGTCGCGGAGGTTGTCAGCGTAGATGATCAGGACGTGGTCGGCCCCTTCCGCAAAACCGGGGTTGGCCGCGACCGTGCCCGCCGAGCCCAGCAGCTTCGGCTCGTGGCTCTCGACCAGGCGCACCGGGCCACGCCGATTGACCTGCTCGATGTACCCCCGCACCTGCTCAGCCAGGGCGTGGGTGTTCAGCAGGGCCTCGTGCACCCCGCACTCCGCCAGCAGGTCGAGCCAGTAATCCATCAGCGGCCGGCCGCCGATCGGCACCAGGCACTTGGGCACGCGGTCGGTCAGCGGCTTCAGCCGCGTGCCCAAACCCGCCGCGAGGATCACCGCCTTGGTCCGGCTCACGCCCGCGCCTCCGCCGCCACACGCTTCTGCAGCGACTGCGCGACGATATGCCCCACCGACATGTGCAGGTCTTCGATCAGGCCGTAGTTGTCGCTGGGCACGTGGATGTGCACGTCGGCCATCCTGCCGATCTTCCCGCCGGAAAAACCCGTCAACGCCACGATCGTCAGCCCGTGCGCCTTGGCCCACTCGCACGCCTTGACGACATTGGGCGAGTTGCCCGAACAGCTGATCGCCACCGCCAAGTCGCCGGGGTTGGCGTACGACTCCAGCGGGTAGCTGAACGTCGCCTCGTAGTCGATATCGTTACCCAGCGCCGTAGTCAGGCCGGTGTTATCGACCAGGCTAAAAGCGTGCAGCCGCCGCCGGCCGTCCACCGCCGCGGTCTTCACGTAGTCGCACACGTGGTGGCTCGCTGTGAACGCGCTGCCGCCGTTGCCGAACACGAACACCTGCCGCTTCTCCCGCCACGCCTGGTACAGCAGCTGCCCGAACCGGTCGATCGCCGACGCGTCGATCTGGCCCAGCAGGGCCCCCATTTGGTCGAAATACGGCCGGGCCCCGTCGCATGTGGTGTAGTTCGCCATGTCGCTCTTCCGAAAAAATCCCCTTCGATGATAGTCTAGGGCGGTCCGTCGTGATGTCACTCCCTCTCTTCCCCTTTAACAACCTTTTTCATCTTCTCCATATATGTCGTTGATTTCAGGGTGCCACAGCTCCGTAGGGCAGGTCATTGACCTGCCGCTTGCTTGCAAGCGGTGCGAACACTCCGTCGAGTACCACTGACACACTTGTTCGTCAGTGACCGACCTTACCGCCGCGTGCCACCGGCAGCTTGCCCGCCAGTACCTGGAACCCACCGCACCTCACTACGCGTGGCAACCCGCGGTTCCGAACCCCCTCAGACCAGCACGCGCACCCCACCGCGTCGGGTCGGCCGCTAATGCCTCTCACTGATGAAGATGATCCGGCAGCCGTGCCGCTCCACCTTGAACTCCAGCTCCCGCGGGTAACCCAGGGCTTCCCGAACCGCCGCGTGCCGCTCCGGTGGGGCCATCAGCAGCACGAACCCGCCGCCCCCCGCCCCAAGCAGCTTCCCGCCCTGAGCACCGGCACGCCGCGCCGCCTCGTACCAGGTGTCGATCTTCTCGTCGCTGATCCCGAACCCCAGCGAACGCTTCAGCTCCCAGCCGGCGTGCAACAGGCGGGCGAACTCGTCCAGATCCCCCTTGCCGGAAATCGCCATCCGCATCGCGTGGGCCAGGTCCCGCATCTCGCGGAGCACCCGCCGGCGGTCCTCCGTGCCGTCGCTCTGCTTTTTCAGGATCTGGTTCGCGTCCCGCTGCTGGTCCGTGTACATCAACAACACGCGCCGCTCCAGCTCCGCGAGCACCGGCGGCTGGCACGGCACGGGCTCCACGTCCACCGTGTCGTCCGGGTTGAACCGGATGTAGTTCAGCCCGCCGTACGCCGCGGCATACTGGTCCTGCCGCCCGATCGGCTTGCCCAAGATATCGATCTCGATCTGGCAGGCCTCGCGCGCCAGCCGCTCGTGGCTGACGATCTG
>JAJUHR010000294.1 GCA_029267795.1 Planctomycetota bacterium | reverse complement strand
GGGACGCCCTCGGCAACGCACTTGTTGACGATCGCCTTGCTCGTCACGCCCAGGTCTTTAGCGATTTCAAAAACCCGCCTAACCTTTGCCAAAGCTCGCTCCTTCAATACCCCTTGCACGCCCGCAGGCGGACACGCCCTACGCCGCCGCCTTCATCCCTCAACACCAATTCCCTCACTCGCGGCCCGCTTCGCCCTCGCCGACTTCGCCGCCAGTCCGTTCCTCTTGACCCGCGCCCCCAGCCCCGGCAGCACCCGCTGTAGCCGGACCCTCCCCGGCAGACCCCGCCATCTCCCGCCCCACCAGGATCGTCGGCTCAGGCGCCTCCACCGGCGACCCCTCCATCCCGATCTCACCCAACACCGCCGCCGCCCGCTGCTCGCCCGGCGCGCTGGCGAGCGCCGCTGCCTCCTCCTTCTTTCGCTTCTCAGCCTCCGCCTTCTCCCGCGCCTGCTCTTCCGCCACCACCTTCGCACGCTCCGACGCCACCTGCACCAGCCGCTGCGCCTGCTCCGCCGTGCAACCCAGCGACTCCACCAGGTAATCCGCCCCCACCTCCTCGATATCGAACACGCTGATAATCCCTAGCGCCGCCAGCCGGTCGATCTGCTCCTCCGTGATCCCCTCGACCCCCTTGACCGTCTCCTCCATGATGTCCAGACCCTTCGTGAACTCCGCCGGCGTCAGGATGTCGATGTCCCAGTTCGTCAGCCGCGCCGCCAAACGCACGTTCTGCCCACGCTTGCCGATCGCCAGCGACAACTGGTCCTCCTTCACCACCACCGTCGCCCGACCCAGCTCGAAACACAGGCTGATCTCCGCCACCTCCGCCGGCTTTAGCGCGTTCTGGATCAGGATCTGGCTCGATTCGTTCCAACGCACAATGTCGATCTTCTCTCCCCCCAGCTCCTCGACAATGTTCTTGATCCGGCTCCCACGCACCCCCACGCACGCCCCCACCGCATCCACCTTCGAGTCGATCGATGACACCGCGATCTTCGTCCGGTGCCCCGGCTCGCGGGCCATCGCCTTGATCTCGATGATCCGCTCCGCCACCTCGGGCACCTCCACCTCGAACAACCGCCGGATAAAGTCCGGGTGCGCCCGGCTCAGCACAATCTTGACCTGGTTCCCCGCGTCTCGCACGTCCAGGATCAGGCAACGCACCCGCTCCCCAGCTTGGTGCTGCTCCCCGGGGATCTGCTCGCTCCGAGGCATGAACCCCTCTGCCCGGCCGATCGACACCACCAACGCCCCACCCTCGTAACGCTGCGCCACCCCCGTCACCAGCTCCCCGACCCGCTCGGAAAACTCGTTATAAATGCTCGTCCGCTCGTCCTCGCGGAACCGCTGGATCATCACCTGCTTCGCAGTCTGAGCCGGGATCCGCCCCAAGGCCTCCAGCGGGATCTCCTCCTGACCACGCCACACCCGGATCTTCCCCGACATCCGATCCAGCTCGGCCGTGAACTCCTCGGTGTCCACAGCGTTGAAGTGCTTCCGCGCCGCTGACACCATCGCCTGCTCGATGTCACGGAACAGCGACTCCTTGTCCACGTTCCGGTCACGCGAGATCGAATCCACCAGCCTTAGCATCTCCTGGCCGTTCATATCTTGCGGTTCCCTACAACCGAATCCCTTTGGTGTTGTCCCAAACCCGACTCCCCCACCCTCCCACTCATCTCCAAGACCCCAGGCCTCCATCGCGCCCAGGCCCCGGTTCCGGCCCCACCCATCGCTCCGCTCCTCGCCCCCCGAAAAACAGCACCACCCCACCCACGAAACCGGGCCCACCCCGAAAAACGAAGACCACGATCCGCTTGGAAAAGCGCTCGTGGCCTGTGTTTGCTCGTCGGTCCCGATCCCCCTGTCGCCTTGTACCGCTGCTGGTACGCGACCGACCGGGCCCAGCCGATCTTTGGCACGTCCGCCTCAGGCCATGGCCCCTCCCCCCAGGGCCACAGCCTTGGGCCTCTCGACGCGCAACGGCCCCGGGCTTACCGAGACCATCCGGCTGTAAGTCTCCAGGCCACCCCGCATGGGTTACGCCCTTAGACCTTTTTGAACATACACTTCAGGCATAGTGCGCGCCCAAGTTAACTACAAACAATACGCAGAAAGGCGCCGCCTTTCTCGCTTTCAGCCCGAAAAACGCGGAGCTTAAGTCTAATTTACCCCACCCACTTGTCAAGTCAGCTTAGGCCGCCAAGTACCCAACGAATGACATAAACCCCCCAAAGGCCTATTCCATAACATCCATCGACCGATCAAACACTAAGCGTTGATCCAAAAGAGCCTTATCAGACGCCATCTCGCACCGATCCATTCCCAAAACAAAGCCTCCTGCTGCACCAGAAAATGTCAAACCCCCTCGGTCAGACCTTGTTATCCAGCCGATAATTTCCTGTTGCGCCTGCCGATGGGTCCACCGATTCACCCCAAAAATGGACGAGCAAGCTCCCCTTCGCTGGATCGATACGCAAGCCAAGCTCATGCAGGAGCTTGTGGAGCAATGGGCCAACCTCAATACGTTTACTTATCACGTGGCGGGGGTCCGCGCGTTTGCTGAAAGCCTGAAAAACCACCTGGCGCCGATCGCAGCCGAAACGCGGCTGATCGGCGTCGATCATCACGAAATCGTCGACGATCGGGGCCGATTGGCGCCCCTTCCGTTGGGGCTAGCGGTGTGGGCTCGGAATCGGCCGAACGCGGCACGAAGGGTGCTGCTTTGCATCCATACGGACACGGTGTACCCGCCCGACCACCCGTTCCAACGGGCTGAGCGGATCGACGCGCACCGCCTGCGTGGCCCGGGGGTTGCGGACGCCAAGGGCGGGATCGTGGTGCTCTTAACCGCCCTGGGGGCCCTGGAGCGCAGCCCAGTGGCTGGGCGCTTGGGTTGGGAGGTGCTGCTAAACCCGGATGAGGAGGTCGGCTCGCCCGGGTCCGCCAAGCTCCTGAAGCAATGTGCTAGCCGGACGCACCTTGGTTTGCTTTTCGAGCCGTCGATGCCTGACGGTTCACTGGTTGGGGCGCGGAAGGGGTCCGGGAATTTCACGGTGGTGGTGCATGGGAGAGCGGCTCACGCGGGGCGTGACTTTCACCTCGGCCGTAACGCGATCCACGCGATGGCGGAGGCGATCGGGGCGGCGGCGGCTCTAAACGGCGTTCGGCCGGGGGTCACGGTGAACGTGGGCAAGGTCAGCGGCGGCGGGCCGGTGAACGTGGTGCCGGACCTGG
>JAJUHR010000185.1 GCA_029267795.1 Planctomycetota bacterium | reverse complement strand
TGACGCACCGACCGCTCCGAGCCCAGCACGGGCTTACCCTCCCCATCCAGCACCGGCTTGCCGTCCGCGCCGACCTGCGGCACCCCGGCCTTGCGGAAATACTTGCTCACCATGATGTCCGCCGCCAGCTGCGACCACGACGACGGCACCTCCACGTCGTTCATCTCGAACACCGTCGTGCCGTCCAGGTTCGCGATCCGGCACGACCGCGTCGTCCACTCGATCGTGGCAAACACGTCCTGCCCCGGCTTCGTAAAGTGGCGAGCAATCTTCATAGTGACCCCACGTGCCTTGTCTTCTAATTAAATTCTTATCCGTTCATATCCGTCGACGCTCCGACGAATCTTCCCCCAACGCCCCCTAGGTCCGGGCCCGCTCGGACACGATGATTCAGCTTTCGCAGAGTGGACCTTCAGTCTGTCGCAGGGTGCGCTTCGCGCACCAGTTTTTTTCTTCGCCTTTCGCTGCCCGGCGCAGACCTTTGCTTCTTTGCCTTCGTAGGGCGGGCCTTTGGCCCGCCATCTTCTCCTCTTCCTCACGCTCCCCGCGGCGGGCTAAAAGCCCGCCCTACGGCATTGGTCCGCACAACGGACTCTACGTTCAAAACGCCACGGCCTCACGACCCGCTTTGCGCGGCCCGCTTCCTCCACGCTCAATCCACCTTCGGTAACGTCAGACCCGGCTGGTTCTGGTACTTGCCGCCCTTGTCCGCGTACGACACGGCACACACGCGGTCGGCCTTGAGGAAAATCATCTGCGCGATGCCCTCGTCGGCGTAGATCTTCGCCGGCAGCGGCGTCGTGTTGCTGATCTCCAGCGTCACCTTGCCACGCCACTCCGGCTCCAAGGGCGTCACGTTCACGATGATCCCGCACCGCGCGTACGTGCTCTTGCCCACGCAGATCGCCAGCACGTCCCGCGGGATCGCGAACCACTCCACCGTCTCGGCCAGCGCGAAGCTGTTGGGCGGGATGATCACGTGGTCCCGCCCGGTCGCTCGCGTGTCGATCGTGATGAACGACGCCTCGCTGAACGCCTTGGGGTCCACCATCGTCTGCCCGCCGTGCGGCGCCACGTTCGTGAACACCTTGAACACCGGGCCGACGCGCACGTCGTACCCGTAGCTGGACACGCCGTAGGACACCCGGCCTGGCCGCTTGACGTTCTCCTCGAACGGCTCGATAAGGATCAGCTCGCGGATTTGCGTGTCGCACAGCACGGACATACGCCATCTCGAAATCGAAAGCGGCCGACGGTCTTCACCCCTCCCGCCAGTGCTGCCTCGGATCCTCCGCTCCTGCCCGTTCACATCGGCCCGACGCAATCGGGCAAAAATTCATGCTAACACTATATCTTGTGGCTTCAAGCCCAAACTTCGCTAAATATTGTAGATCCTGCCGTCATCCAAATCTAACCAAAGAATAACGCCCTACTTATTGGACCCCCATTATTTTTTACGATTCTGCGTCGCTCGTCCCGCCGCCGCAAACCACGACAGATTTTCCACCGCGGATTGTGCTGAACCTGTCCGTAAAACCGAGCCGGCCACAGCAGTATTTATTAATATAATAACTTTATTAAAAATCACTTATAATCAATATACTTGGATTGCTTCCCGCTTCGGGCCGCTTCTCGCCGAACGCCAACTCGCGATGCCACTGCACTCAACGTTGCCCTCGAGCCGGACTACAATCGCCCGCTGGTAATCAGCCAACCTCCTTCCTGCTACAGAGGCTGAAAAACGCAAAACCGCGACGCTGCCCACTACAAGCCCAAACCTTTCGCGACTTTCGGGGGTATTCTGACTGACGATGTTTCGCAGGGTTGCTTACGGATCATCAATTAGACGCGTGTCCTACACCACCGAGCGTGAGCCTCAAATACCAACGAGTTAAACAAGCGGACCTGGCCCTGCCGGCCCCGCTGCGCTGGCTGACCCGGGCGTTCAGCTCCATCACCCTCGCGGTGGTGTTGCTCAGCGGCGTGGTGCTCTACGGCGTCATCGGCAGCGTGCCGGTGGCGTTCCTGGCCAAGGGCGGGCTGTACGCGCTGATGATCTTCGGCGGGGCGGGGGTCGGCGCCACCCTCGCCTACCAGATCGCCGTCGGGGGCTGGGGCTGGGCGGCGCGACTGCCGCGGAAACGACGCTGGCCGCTCGCCGCCGCGGCCCTGCTCGCCGGGCTGGCCGCCACTGTCATCGGCTGGCACGCCGTGGACGCCTGGACCGCTAGCGTCCCCTGGTTCCACACCCACCGCGCCACCATCATCTACCGCTTGCGCAGCATGGAGATGACCGAGCTGCAGTTCTACTCCTGGTGGCCGCTCAAACTCATCCTCGGCTTGTTCGTGATCAACCTGGTCTGGGCCACCCTCCGCCGGATCGAGTTTAGGTTCGTCAACATCGGCGTGCTGACCGTGCACACCGGCATCGTGGTGATCGCCGTCGGCAGCATCTTCTACGGCTCGTACAAGATCGAGGGCGACACGATCCTCTGGCGGCGCGACCTGGGCGGCGAGCCGGTCAACACCTACTACGACCAGACCACGCCCGCCCTCTTCTTCCTCGACGAACACGCCCGCCCGCCCGCTGCTGATGCTCAGCCTCGCCGATCTGCCGCGCTACAACGACTACAACCCCAACCGCAGCGAGCTCGACCTGCGCCTGCACGATTCGCCTGCGTTCCAGCGCGTGTTCGGCCCGCACGTACGCGCCACCATCCGCGGGTTCCTCAGTTACGCCTCGATGCAGCCCACCTGGGTCGAAGGCGCAGGTGCCCCGCACGCCACCGGCGCCGCCACGCCCGATGCCCCCGCGAACCCCGCCCTGCGGCTCGGCTTCGGCGACGACGCCGGCCCGCGCGACGGCCTCGAAACCGCCCTCGTGGCGAACATCCCCTCCCAGCGAGTGATCGAACAACCCGGCTGGGCGGTCGAATACCTGGCCGACCCGGACGAGCAGCGCCTGCGCGACCTGCTCGAGCAGTTCGACGGGCCCCACGGCCTGATCGTTGAGGTGCCCGCAGCGGGGTTTCGCCAAACGTACGCCGTCTCCCCCGGTCAGGAAATCCACGCCGGCGACACCGGCTACACCCTGCGGATCGAGTCGATCGGCGACTACGGCATGACCTTCGCCACGCGCGGGTACGAGGGCGCCCGCGACACCCGCGCGCTCGTCCAGGTGACCCAAGGCGACCGCACCTTCCGCCGGATCGCCCTGCACCGCTACCCCGAACGCACGCAGGATTTCGTCCCGGCCCCGGGCGACCCCAACGTCGGCCCGATGGGCAAGCGCGTCGCCCCCGACCCAGCGATCCGTCTGACGTATATCGACGCCAGCAAGCTGCAGTACCGCCTGATCTCGCGCGCTGGCGACCCGGACCTGCAAGTGCTCGTGCGCCTGCCGGGCCAGCCCGCGGCGCTTGCGAGCCTCAGCGACCGCCGCCTGCCCGTGTTCGATTCCACCGGAGAGGTCTTTTGGGCTTACGTCACCCAGCGCCTACACAGCGCCACGCAAGTGCTGCAACCCGCCATCACGCCCAAGGAGCAGCGCCTGCCGAAGGACGAGGGCACGTACCTCCACGCCCTGCTGCCCGTGGACCTGGAGGTGGCTTCCGCCGCGGGAGCTTCTGGCCCCGTTTGGCGGGAGCGCGTCTGGCTGTCGCACATGCGGTACCCGCGGTACCCCGACGAAACCAGCCGCCCCGTGCGGGTCGATCTGCCCACTGAACCCGGCGGTGGCGGCGACCGCCTTCGCACGGTCTACCTGGCCTTTAGCCGACTCGAACGCGAACTGCCTTTCGCCATCGCGCTCGAGGGTTTCCAGATGCAGCCCTACCCCGGCACGGACATCCCCCGCGACTACGTCGCCAGCCTCTCGATCCTCGACCTCGATCACACCAGCCGCCCCACCGGCTCGTTCCACCAAGGCCAGGCACGCCTGAACAACCCGTGGGTCTACCGGGGGATCAAACTGAGTCAGATCGGCTGGGACCCCGGCGACCGCAGCGACCCGAACCACCAAGCCCGCGACGATGCCGGTCGCTACCTCCACCAGCAGCGCTACACCATCCTGGGTGTGGGCAACAACGTCGGCATCCGGGCGATCTTCATCGGCGCATGCCTGGTGGTGGTGGGCATCCCGTGGGCGTTTTACGTCAAGCCCCTGCTGCTGCGCCGCCAAAGCCGCAAGCTCCGCGCCCAGGCCTCCCCGCGGGCCGGTGAACCCGTCGCGTCGGCGGCATAGGGCCTTGGCGCCGCCGGTTCCACGGCGGGCGGCTAACATCACAAGATCCACCGCCGCGACGGGCCCGTGAGGAATTGCATGCGATTTTCAATCACTACCACCGCGGTCTTAACACTGCTGGGTTGCATCCACGCGTCCGCCCTGGGGCAAGTGCGATCTGCGCCGCAGGGCAACAGCCTGCCGGAGGTATCCCCGCCGCCCCAGGTGGCCATAGGCCCCTCCGCGCTGACCCCCGATGCCCCGCCAGCGCCGCCGACCCCCCAGCGGCACCAACAGTTCGCGGCGCAGCTCGACCTCAGCGCCTTCCGCAGTCTCGCCGTGTTCGAAGGCGGCCGAGCCAAGATCATCGACAACCTGGCCCGCGAACAGCTGACACGAATCTACGGCAAACCCCGCTGGACCGATCCCGCCACCGGTGTCACCTACG
>JAJUHR010000068.1 GCA_029267795.1 Planctomycetota bacterium | reverse complement strand
GCCACCAAGCCTGCCCCCATTATGATCCAAAGCAAAATGGCCGCCCTGAGCCTTCGCATCAACGCCCTCACCTCTTGACTCAGCACACCCGGGTTCCCGTCCCGATCGTCGCTGCGACTAGTGGTCTCGCCCGCCCTGTGGCCTTTAGCCCACCCCCGCAGTCGGATCACTCAAATTATAGACCCCGCCCGGTCCCGCATCGGCCACTCCCGCACACCCATTTTAACCGGTGGCCTCCACCGACCGCGAAAGCGACTCCGCGTGCTCCTGCAGCCAGCGGATCTTCCGCTCGACCATCATCAGGAACCCCACCCCCTCCATCCGCGCAAACGAACCCGTCGCGGCGATCGGGATCACGCTTTCGGCCGTCAGCGCTTCGATCATCAACCACGGGATCGTGCGCAGCTCCGCCCGCGCCAGCACGCAGTGGGGCACCGACTCGTAACCGGCCAAAAACGACCTGAAATGCCCCTCGTCCAGGTGATCCGGCCACTCGGCCGGGTCCTCCCCGCCCCCGATGATCGAGAACTGCAGCGCCCCGTTCGCCACGTCGATCACACGCTGCTGGACCCGCGCCGCGTCGTAGTCGATCACCGCCACCACCTTCGACCCACGGAAGAGCATGTTCCCCGGGTGCCAGTCACAGTGGATGATCTGCGTGGGCCAATCGGTCAGCCCCGTCTCGTCCACCCGCGCCGCTGCCGCGTTGTAGCTGCTCTGAAGGAACCTGACCGATTGCTGGATCTGATCCGCCTGCTCCCTCGCGTTGCGGGGGTCCAGCTTGCTCAGCGTCTGAGGGATCGCGTCCATCAGCGCGGGGATGTTCCGCGCCGCGTGGTACGAGCCCACCGGCGGGTCGTACCGCGGCCGGTAGTCCGCCAACAACTTGTGGAACAACGCCAGCACCCGCCCCGCGTCGCGGGCCGCTTCCGGGGAACCATCAAAGCTCGACCCCCGGATGAACTCAAACAGCTCATAAGTGTGGCCGTTCCACTGCAGCATCGAGTTGTTCTCGTCCCGGGTCCCGATCAGGTGCGGCAGCGGGAACTGTTTGCTCGCCAGGTAAAGCTGCAGCTCGTGCGAAAAAGCCACGCGGAACGGCTCGTCTTTGCCCCGGGCCCGCCGCTTGAGCAGGTACGCCGCCCCCCCATGCGTGCGGATGACCAATTTGGGCGCGCGCCGCGACCCTCGAGGGAACGGCTGGATCGACTCGATCGCCCCCAGGTCGTAGTGGCTCAGCACGATCGCCAGTTCGTCCGCCGCGAATTGGTCCCGCCCACCGCCGCCCGGACCGCTCACCGAGCTGGCGGCCCCCGATACCCCGCTCGAATGGCTAAGCATCTGGCTCGATGGATGGGAAGCGCTACCCGTCATGCACCGCCTCTCTCGCGCACGCCCGCGTCCTGACGCGACCCGCTCCCCCTTCACGCCGCCCCGGGACTCGCCCGCAAGAAAGGCCGGCACGGTCACGCCCCGCCCCCTCCCTGCCCCCCCGTGTTACTCCACGTTCTGCACCTGCTCCTTGATCCGGTCGATCGCGCCCTTGACCTCCACCACCGCCCTGCTGATCAACCCATCGTTCGACTTGCTCGCGATCGTGTTCGCCTCGCGCAGCAGCTCCTGCGCCAGGAAGTCTAAGGTCCGGCCCGCCGGCTCTCCATCCGACGCCCGGATGATATGGTCGAACTGATCCAGGTGCCCGACCATCCGCTTGATCTCCTCTGCGACGTCCGCCCGCTCGGCGAACACCGCCACCTCCCGGATCAGGTCGCGTTCGTCCAGTTGCAGCTGGGCCCGGGCCGCCAGCTCGTCGATCCTCGCCCGCAACCGCTGGTGGTACTCCTCCGCCACCAGGGGCGCCCGACCCGCGATCACGTCCAACCGCTCGCGGATCTTCCCCCGCAGCACCGCCAGGTCCTCGGCGACCGCGCGACCCTCCACCTCCCGCATCTCCAGCAGCTTGTTGCACGCCCGGTCCACCAGCCTTTGGACCACCGGCCGGGCACGCTCCAACCAAGTGTCCAGCTCTTCCATGGGCCGCAACACCCCGGGCAGGTTCAGCAGCGCCGTCAAATCGATGTTGATCCCGCCCCCGCTCGACGAGATCCGCGCCTGCAGCCGCTCGAGGTGCTCGAGGTAGGTCAGCAACGCCGCGTCGTTCACCCGGTGCGCGTGGGCCTCCAACCCCTCCATCTTCACGATCAGCGTGACCGATCCACGGCTGAGCCGCCGCCGCAATTGGGTCTCCAGCTCCGCTTCCAGCCCCGCGATCTCCTCCGGGAGCCGGATCGTCGACTTGAAAAACCGGTTGTTCAGGCTCCGCAGTTCGACGTGGTAGTGCACCCCTGCCACCTGCTCGCCGGCCTCACCAAACCCCGTCATCGAACGGATCAAGGCTGGCCCTCCGGGATCGGTGCGGCCTTCGGCGTCAGGTCCGCCTCCTGCTGCTGCGCCGCATCCTCAGGCGCCACAGGCCCCTCCAGCGACGCCCCTTTCGAATCCACCCCCACCCGCTCACCTCCCGCCCCAGCCGCCGCCCCTGCTGGGGTCGACTCGCTTTCCCCCGGACCCTGCGTCAAGTCCGGAGCCGGCGGGGCACTCGCGGGCGGCTCATCCCCCCCGACGGGCTCAAGCACCGGCAACCCCTCCCCCACCTCGGGCTTGAGGGTCCAGGTCAACCCCATCGCCAAGATCAAAAACGCCGCGAAGCACACCACCGTGAACCACGTCAGCACATCGCCCGTCTTGGCGCCGAAGGCCGCCTGGGCACTGCCCCCAGCCCCTCCGAACGCGCCCGCCAGCCCATCCCCGCGCGGCTTCTGAATCAGGATCACCAGCATCAAAAACAGACACACCAGCACGAACAGCGCCGCCAGCAGCGTCACGTACCACATACCCAGGATCGCCATGCCAACACCTTTCACCGCCGGCAGCGTCGACGCTAAGCCGATGCCGCCAACGTCGCCCTGGTCAGCGTCTTCGCCGCCGCCGCCAGGATAGCCAAAAACTCGCTCGACTTGAGCGAAGCCCCCCCGATCAATCCACCATCCACGTCGGGCTGGTTGAACAGCGCCGCGGCATTGTCCGCCTTGACCGACCCGCCGTATTGGATCCGCACCTGCCCCGCCACCGCCTGCCCGAACATCCCCGCCAGCGCCCGCCGGATCGCCGCATGGGCCGCCTGCGCATCCCAGGGGGTCGCCGTCTTACCGGTCCCGATCGCCCACACCGGCTCGTAGGCGATCGTCACCCGGGACACCTGCTCCCCCGCGACTCCCGCCAACCCGTAATAAACCTGAGCCGCATTGACCGCGTCTGTTTGCCCCAGCTCGCGCTGTTCGATCTTTTCGCCTACGCACAGGACGACCTCCATCCCCGCCTGCAAAGCCGCCCTGACCTTACGGTTGATCAGCTCGTCCCGCTCCCCGATCACGTGCCGCCTCTCGCTGTGGCCCACCAGCACCACCTCCACGCCCACGTCTCGAAGCATCGACAGGCTCACCTCGCCCGTACAGGCGCCGTTCGGCTGGTCGTAAAAATCCTGGGCTCCCAGCTTGATCCGCTTGCCCCCACCGCAGCCGAGCACCTCCCCCACAGGCACCAGGTACGGGAATGCCGGGAACACCGCTACGTCCACTTTCTCCAAGTCATCAAACCCCTGCACCAGCTCACGCGCCAGCGCTACCGCCTCCGCACGGTGCAGGTTCATCTTCCAGTTGCCCCCTACAAATGGCCGTCTGTTCTTCATCGTGGTTGTCTCGAACCAAGTGCCCAACTTTAGTCAAACTCTTCCCAAACCCTTTCAATAACCCCACCGCCGCGGAGAAGCTACAACTCGTCCTGCATACCGGGGTAACAAGCATGTCAGTATACCAAACTGTAGCTGGGGGGCTAGACGGACGCGCTTGTGCCGACACCGGAGTCTTTCCTCTGGGGGGTACGCGGGCGTGGAAATGGCGAAGCCGGGGCCCTGCGCAGCGATGCGCCGGTTTTTGCCGTGGTGTCGCTCCGCTCCACCACAGCCACCCGAAGCTCCAGCACTCTATGACTCAAACGAAAAACGCTTTAAGCACGGGAAAGGTGAAGGTATTTACGCGCCGGCCCGCTGCGGGCTTCGGCCGGCAAGAATCGCTTTGGCGCCCCGCTGCTGCATCTGCTCGATGACGTGCTGCACCAGCCGGCCTACCTGCTTGATCGGGGCGCGCTGATCGACCTCGATGCACTCTTGCCCATCCGTCGAAAGCACCCGGGCCCGCAACCGCAGCCCGATCGACGACCCCTCCTCCACCGGCTCAGCCAGTACCGCCATCGCCGCGTGACAATCTCCCTCCAACGCCGCCACGACTTGCCGCTCCGCGTTCACCGCCGCCGAAGCCGCCGAATCGTTCAGCGGCAGACAGCGAGTCAGCGTCACGTGGTCGTCGGTGCGGCACTGGATCGCTAGCGCCCCTTGCCCCGCTGCCGGCAGGATCACCGACGGGTCGATCGGATGCCCAGTGTGCTCAGCCAACCCCGCCCGCTGCAAGCCCGCCGCCGCCAGCAGCGTCGCCGCGAACTGCCGCTCAGTGACGACCTTACGCACGCGTGTCTCGATGTTGCCTCGCAGCGGGACGATCCGCAGGTCCGGCCTCAAATGCCTTAATTGGGCCGCCCGCCGCGGGCTGCCGGTACCCACCGTGGCGCCCTGCGGCAGACCCTCGATGCTCGTCACACCAACCCCCACGAGGCAATCCCAGACTTCGGCCCGCCCGGGCACCGCTGCAATCACCAACCCCCCGGTCATGGCACCGGCCGGCAAGTCCTTGAGGCTGTGAACCGCCAAGTCGGCCTTGCCATCGAGCACCGCCTGCTCGATCGCCCCGGTAAACAAGCCCTTACCCCCCACGTCCGCCAGGGGCCCCTCGGTGCGCTGATCCCCTTCCGACTCGATCCACCGGTATTCCACCGCCAACGCCGGGTGCAGGCGCGATAACGCCTGCCCCACCCACTCCGCTTGTGCACGCGCCAGCATACTCCGACGAGAAGCGATCACTATAGGTCGGCGACTTCTACGCAATTGAATCCTCGTAAGTTAACCATTACTATAACCGCTCAATTCACTGCTGAAAGTCCGGTCCTGCCACGGTTTTTCGCGGGAAACCCTTGCTGTGACTCAACCTTCGCTCTGTGTAGCGCTGACCGGCGCCACCGGCTTTGTAGGTCGCCACACCCTGGTGCAACTCATGCTCGCCGGCCACCGCGTCCGCGTCCTGGCACGCGACCCGTCCCGGCTCCCGGTCACCGACGCCAGGGTCCGCCCCGTGCAAGGCGACCTCTTCCACGACTCCGCCCTTTCTGAGTTGGTCCGGGACGCCGACGCCGTCATCCATCTGGTCGGCATCATCAGGGAAATCCCCCGGCTGGGGCAGACGTTCGAACGGATCCACGCCGAAGGCACCCGGCGCCTGCTCGCCGCTGCCAAGGGCACCGCCGTCCAACGCTGGGTTCAGATGTCCGCCCTGGGCACACGCCCCAACGCCGTCAGCCGCTACCACGCCACCAAGTGGCAGGCCGAAGAAGCCGTGCGCCGCAGCAGCATCCCCTTCACCATCTTCCGCCCGTCGATCATCCACGGCGAGGATGGAGAATTCATAAAAATGGTCAAGGGGTTTTGCTGCAACCCCCTCCCGCCGTTCATGCCTTACTTTGGCGCCGGTCTTTTCGGCCGCGGCGGCGCGGGCAAGCTCCAGCCGGTCTGGGTCAAAGACGTCGCCCGGTGCTTGGTCGAAGCACTGACGAACCCCCGCGCCGTGAATGAAACCTATCCCCTCGGCGGCCCCGATGTCTACACGTGGCCCGAGCTCTACCTCACCTGCCAGCGCCATTTCCCCGCTGCGAAACGCGGGCGCAAACCCCGGGCGATCCCGGTTTGGCTTGCCAAGCTCGTCGCCGGCTTGCCCCTGGCCCCCTTCAACCGCGACCAGGTGGTCATGAGCCAGGAAGATTCCACTTGCCAGATCACCAAAGCTCAGGAGGACTTCGGCTTCCAGCTGGCCCCGTTCGAACCCACCTTGGCCGGATACGCCCCCCGGGTTTAGCCCCGGCAAGCCCCCGCAAGCTCCCATCCCGTGACCCCCGCTTGATCCCCTAATCGTTTTCATCAATGATTCGCCGACGCGGCAAAGTAAGCCTTTCAAAGTACCCCGTTTTGAGGAGCCACCCACATGGCACGCCTGATCCGCCACGACGCCACCGGCCCGAAGGAAGTACCCCCTCAAACCAAAAGCGTCTGGATCTGTATGTGTGGCCTAAGCCAGAACCTGCCTTTCTGCGACGGCTCCCACAAGCTCGCCCGCGCCAACGAAGAACCGGGCAAGTGCTACGTTTACGACGCAAGCCGAAAGAACGTCGTCGAAGTCCAAGAGGACCACTGAACGCCGCTTCGGGTTGGCCCTCGGCCCTTCCACATATAACCTTTACAAGAACCCCTCTCCGCTGAGGCGAGATGCACGCTTGGGTTCGACCTCCCCTGCGCCCAGGCGATTTTCAACTTCGTCCTGACCTCGCCCCCGGATCATTCCCCACAGTATACAAATTCCTCACGCAAATTCCCCTCGGGCTTATTCTTCCACATCCCCCACCGCCGCCAGCTCTTCCTCCGAACGTTCCAACCGGCCTCTCGACCACAAGGCTTCCTGCTCCGGCCGGCTCTCGCCCGCCGTTCGCTGTGGCACCCTGACTTTCGCCGGCCCGACCAGCTCGCAACACCCCGGCCGCCTCAGCACCGTGCCCACGTGCTCCGGCAGGTCGGCATCCACCACGACACGCAGCCCCTCTAGCCGCAGATGCGCCACATAGCCACCCTCATGGATTTCGATAAATACTGGCACCGCCGCTGCCCCCTGATGCCGCGAGGCTTGCTTCAGCAGGCTTTTTAACTTGGCCAATTCCTCGGCGATCAACTCAATCGACAGACCGTTCCTCGGATCGCCCGGGCCACCTCCCTCTTCCCTTCGAAGCACCACCCACACCGACGCCGTCAGCCGCTGGGGCGCCTCTTCGATCGGGATCACCTCCTGCACGATCACGCTCGCCTCTCCCCGCCGCCGATCGATCGTCCCTCGCAGCATCACGATGCGGTCTGCCTCCAACAATCGCGACGACATCGCGTACGTATCCGAAAACACCACGCCATCGATCGCCCCGGTGGAGTCCTCCAGCGTCACCATCGCCATCTTCTGCCCCTTGCTGCGCCCGTTGCGCACCAGCAACGCCCGCACCCGCGTCAACATCCCCCCCAGCACCACCGGCACGCCCTCGTCCAACAGCCGTGCGTCCGCCGCCACCACGTTCCCGAACCGCGACAACACCGCTTGGTGCTGCTCCAAGGGGTGGCTTGAGGCGTAAAACCCCAGCACGCTCTTCTCGTGTGCCAGCTTCTCGCCGAGGCTCCAAGACGCCACGTTCGGCAGCGCCACCATCGCCGGGCCCGAAGCACGCACCGCTTTCGACTCGCCCACGGCCTCGAACGTCTCGAAAAAACTCATCTGGCCCGACTCGCGGTCGCTCGCCGCCTGCTGCCCTGCCTGGACCGCGCCGTCCAGCGCTTCCATCAGCGCCGCGCGCTTGTCCGCCCCGTGCAACGAGTCGAACGCCCCACACTTGATCAGCGCCTCGATCGTCGCCCGGTTCACCGTGCCCAGCGGGATTCGTTCGCAGAAATCGTGCAGGCTCTGAAACGCCGCGCCCTGCTCCCGCGCCTCGATGATCGCCCGGATCGCCTTGTCCCCCACCCCCTTCACCGCGCTGAGCCCGAACCGGATGTGCCCGTGGTTCGCGTCCCGCGGCTCGCCCTTTTCGAACCGCACCGCGAACTCCACCTGCGACTCGTTAATATCCGGCGGCCGCACGTCGATCCCCCGGTGGCCGTCCGGGTACCGCACCCGCCGGCATTCCTCCAGATACTCCACCACCTTGTCCGTGCTGACCGATTCGTACGTCAGCACCGCCGCCATGTACTGCACCGGGAAGTACGTCTTCAGGTACGCCGTCTGGTACGCGATGATCGCGTACCCCGTCGAGTGGCTCTTGTTGAACCCGTACCCGGCAAACTTCAGGATCAGCTCGAACAGCTCCTC
>JAJUHR010000356.1 GCA_029267795.1 Planctomycetota bacterium | reverse complement strand
GATACCCATCGAACCGTGGCCGGGCAAGGGCTGGCCGTGGATAAGCGGGGGCAGCGGGTGATGGGTATCGCTTCGCTCAACCCATCCTACGGCCGGTGAAGCCGTGGCGGTGTCAAGCGACACGAAGAATTAACCCCCTGACGACATCTGGAATTGACCCCCTGGGTTAATCAACGCTCCGCGGTGATCGGGTCGGGGGCAGCGGCCTTCTGCAGAAGGCCGCTGCGGCGCTTGTCGCGCAGCCGGTAGCTGTCGCCCCGGATCGTGATCACGTGGCTGTGGTGCAGCAGCCGATCGAGGATGGCGGTGGCCGCCACCGCATCGCCGAACACCTGTCCCCATTCGCCGACCGGGCGGTTGCTGGTGATCAGCAGGCTGGCCCGCTCGTAGCGTCGCGACACCAGTTGGAAGAACAGGTGGGCCGCGGCCGGTTCGAGGGGCAGGTAGCCCAGTTCATCGATGATCAGCAGCTTGGGCTTGGAGAGCTGCAGCAGCTTCTCCTCGAGTCGTCCGTCGGCGTGCGCCTTGGTCAGCCCGGCCATCAATGCCGCCGCCGAGGTGAAGAGCACCGTGTAGCCACGATCGACCGCTTCGCGCCCGAGCGCGACCGCCAGGTGCGTCTTACCCACGCCGGGCGGGCCGAGCAGCAGCAGCGCCCGACCGTGGCCGACCCAGCGGCCTGTGGCCAGATCGCGGATCTGGCCCGGATCGATCGAGGGCTGCGCCTCGAAGTCGAAGCCGTCGAGCGTGCGCACGCACGGGAAGCGGGCGAGCTTCATGCCCATCTGGATGCGCCGTGTGTCACGCCGGGCGACTTCGCGCTCGGCCAGAAACAGCAAGGCTTCGCGCAGCGTCATCTGGGCCCGGCTGGCTTCGTCGAGCAGGCTGTCGAGCTGATCGCGGATCGCCGTCAGCCGCAGACGGGTGAGCAGTTCGTCGAGTCGGTCGGTATCGAGCATCACCAGCCTCCGCCCACGAGCGCTTCGTACTCGGCCAGCGGGCGCAGCAGGGCATCGGTGCGCGGCGGCGCCTCGATCCCGGTCGGCGGCGGCGATCCCCCGAGCAGGTGGCTGCGCTCGATGCTGCGTCCCCGACTGCCGGCCAGTCCGGCATGGCGGGCCACCTCCTCGCCGGCGTACTCGATCGTCACGGTGTCGGCGCTGACGAGAACCGTGACCGTCTCGCCGATCAGCCGCCACGGCACGCTGTAGGCGTTGGTGTCGAGCTCGATGCAGCCCTCGGCATTGACCCGACGCACCAGTTCGCGCACCTGCAGGAAGGGGACGATCCCGTCGGCCGGGCGCAGGTGCTCGCGCTCCAGCTCGAAGCGCTCGCGCGGCGTGACGCCCGTCGTGCCGTGGATGCGCACATCGGCCACCTCGCGCTGCCAACGCGCCAGATGCGCCTCCATCGCCGCCCAGCTCTCGAAGGCATGGCCGGCGATCGCGTTCTTCTTCACGTAGCCCACGCCGTTCTCGGTCTTGCCCTTGGTGCGGGCGCGAAACGGGGCGCACGCCCGGGCCGCGATGTCCCAGTGCCGGCAGAACGCCTCGAAGCGGCTGTTGAGCCGCACTTGGCGCGTGGGCAGGTCGTGCTTGTCGACCAGGGCCTTGGCGTTGTCGACAAGCAGCGTCCGTGGCCGCCCACCGAAATGCGCAAACGCCGCTTCGATGCCGGCGAACCAGGCGCTCTGGCGCTCGTGGCGGAATGCGCAGGCGAACCCCCGGCGTGAGTAGCCCAGTGTCGCCACGAACAGGAATACCCGCACCGCCTCGCCGCCGATCATCACGCGCGTCTGACCGAAGTCGATCTGCATCTGCTCGCCCGGCGCCGTCTCGAAGCGGATCGTCGCGCGGCGACCGGCCTCCAACTCCTGACGGAATCCCCGGCACGCCCGCTCGACGGTGCGCAGGCTCGTCTCGATGCCCAACTCCTTGCTCAACTGCTGACGCACCACGTCGCAGTTGCCCCGGTGCTGCAGGAAGCGCTCCCGCAGCCAAGCCTCCTGGCCGCTCAACACGCGCGTGCGTTGCGGCTGCCGGTAAGGCAACGCTCCGCCCGCGTTCAAGTACCGCCGCACCGTGTTGCGGGCGATGCCCAGCGTCCTGGCGATGCGCTTCGCGCCCCAGCCCGATTGCCCCAACCGAACGATCGTCGTGACCGCCTCCGGCTCCAACATCTCGTGCACTCCGCAACCAACACGGCGTACAGGATTCACCTCGATGTGCTTCGTTGCCAACGTTTGCCTCCTTGCGAACGAGGGGGGCAATTCCTCGTGTCGCCAGGGGGTCAATTTACGGTGTCGCCTGACAGCGCGGGCCATCCTGCAGCGGGAGCCGCGCAAGACGCGCCGTCAGCTTGCCCGGGCGCTCGGTCTGTCCTGGGAAGAGGCCGAGCCCTGGTTGTTGCTGCTGATCGCCGCCCACGACCTGGGCAAGGCCTGCCCGGGGTTCCAG
>JAJUHR010000369.1 GCA_029267795.1 Planctomycetota bacterium | reverse complement strand
CGAAGTGGCTTACCGGTTCGAGCCGTTCCATCGGTTCAAGAAGTTCCGCGCGATGCGGCGGATCCGGGCGATGCTGGAGGAGGATCGGTTCGGGGCGGGGGAAGTGGCGCTGTTGTATCGAATGCTGCTGCCTGCTCACCCGCTGGTCGAAAAGCCCCCCTTTTTCGAGAAGAGCAATTCGCCCTCGTTGGGCCGGTCGAAGCTGTGGATGGCGGCGCGGGGGTTTCCGGTGCTGGTGCCGGTGTTCAAGTGGATGTACACGCCGCGTGGCCAGCCGCCGGTGGTCTTTAAGGACGTGACCCTGGAACGGTACATGAAGCGGTTCCTGGCGCGTACAGAGGTGAAAGTGGCGTACCTGGTGCGGCACCCGTGCGGGGTGGTGAACTCCGAATTGAACGGCCAGGAGATGGGGGTGATGAGCAACAAGCGATTCACGGTGCTGGCCAGCCTGCTCGAGAAGCACGACCGGGCGTTGGCGGCCCGGTATGTGCCGATGCTGGACCGGCTGACGCCGGCGGAGAAGATCTCGCTGCTGTGGCGTCACGACACGGAGGTGGGCGTCCGCGCTGCGGCCGATCACCCCAACGCGATGGTCGTCGTGTACGAGGAGCTGTGCGACCGCCCCCATGAGGTGGCGGCGAAGGTGTTCGCCCATTTCGGGCTGGAGTTTCCGCGGCAGACCGCCGAGTTCCTGGAACAGCTGGTGTCTCCGGACGAGGGAACCGGCCGGGCCCGCGAGCCGGGGATCAATAGCTACTTCACGGTTTTCCGAAATCCCAAGTCGTCGATGGACAAATGGAAGCAGTCCATGACGGTGGAGGACCGCCAGCGCGTGATGGCGATCGCCGGGGAGAGCGAGGTTTTTCAACGATGCGCAGCGAGCGGGCTTTGGGACTAAGGGGCTCGAATAAATTGAGTCTCTGTTCCGTCGACCTGTTGGTTTCCACGCCCAGCAGCCTAGCTTTCGACTCGACGCGCTGTGGGGCCCGCGATGGTCAAACCGCGGGTTTCCACCCGCGGCTAGGTGGTGCGCGTGGCGCCCGGCGAAATTCTTGCGGCAGGGCGAAGGCCCGCTCTACGTTCATGGGCCCGCCGTGTGTTCACGGCGGGCTAAATTGGCAGGTCGATGACCTGCCCTACATTTTGAACCGCGGGTTGCCAGCCGCGGCTATTAGCGGGTTCGCTGCGCTTGACCCGCCCTACAAAATGCTGTGGGGGGCGCCGCGTGCGTTTTGTTAGAGGTCCTAACTATGAGCCGCGGGCCATTCCAGAGGCGTTTTTAAGGAAGGGAAGCCGGCCACGCGTATTCCTTTTTCGAGAGCCTGACCGACATGGAACTGCTTGAAAGACTGATCCAGACACCCGGGATCGCTGGGCGTGAAGAGCGCGTCCGCGAGGTGATCTTGCGTGAGACTGAGGGCTTGTTCGACGAGACGCGGGTCGACGCGTTGGGCTCGCTGATCTGCGTCCGCAAGCCCCGGCCGGCCAAGGGCGGTGGTAAACGGGCGGCTGGGTCGCGCGGCAGGCCGTTGCGGGTGATGCTGGCGGCCCACATGGACCAGATCGGGTTCATGGTGCGGCATATCGACGCCAACGGGTTCCTGCGGTTGCAGAACGTGGGTGGGTTCGACACGCGGAACCTGTTCGCGCGGCTGGTGACGGTGTGCACCGCCTCGGGTGACCTGGTGGGGGTGATGAATCCCGGTGGCCGGCCGATCCATATCGCCACGGAGGAGGACAAGAAGAAGATCCCGGACGTGAACGACCTGGTCGTGGACCTGGGGTTGCCTCAGAAGCAGGTGAAGGACCGGGTTGCGCTCGGGGACATGGTGGTGATCCGGGCGGCGTTCACGCAGGTGGGAAACGCGGTGGTGGGGCAGGCGATGGACAACCGCGTCGCGTGCTGGCTGGCGATCCGCGCGATCCAGGCGGTGCGGAGCCACGATTGTGAGATCCATTGTGTGTTCACGGTGCAGGAGGAGGTCGGCTGCCGGGGTGCCGGGCCGGCGAGCTTCGGGATCGAGCCGGACGTGAGCATCAGCCTGGACACGACGTTGTGCGTGGATACGCCTGGCGTGCCGGAGGACCAGCGCGTGACCCAACAGGGTGAGGGAGCGGGGCTGCTGGTGATGGACTCGTCGATGATCAGCGACGAGGAGTTGCTGGTGCAGTTCGAACGGCTGGCGCGCAGGCACAAGATCAAGCACCAGCGGGTGATCCTGCCCCGCGGGGGGAACGACGGCTCGTCGGTGCAGCGCACGGCGGCTGGACAGCGGGTGATGGCCCTGGTGTGCCCGACGCGGTACATCCACACCGTGACGGAGATGATCCACCTGGGCGACCTG
>JAJUHR010000290.1 GCA_029267795.1 Planctomycetota bacterium | reverse complement strand
GACTTCTCCGAAGCCAAGTTCATCGAGGTGTACAACTCCGACCTGGCCAACACGATCGGCAACTGCTTCTCACGCGTCACGAACATGATCCAGCGTTACTTCGGCGGCAAGCTCCCCCCGGCCGACCGGGACGCCGACTCTGAACCCCGCGCCGCAGCAGCCACGACCGCCAATCGGGTCGAACAAACCCTCTCCACGCTGCTCGTGGGCGAAGCGTGCAGGGCCGCGATCGCTTACGTCCAGCAAGTCGACTCTTACATCGAAAAAACTCAGCCGTTCAAGCTGGCGAAGGACCCCGCGAAACTGCCGCAGGTCGGCAGCATCCTGTATCACTGCGCCGAGGCTTTGCGGATCGCGTCGCTGCTGCTCTGGCCCATCATGCCCGGCAAAGCCGAGGAGCTCTGGCGGCGGCTGGGCTGTGGCGAGTACGCAGCGGCGCTGGCCAACCACGGCCAGGGCAACTATCAGCACTGGCGGCAGTGGGGCCTGCTCGAGCCCGGCACGCCGATCCTCACCGGCGATCCGTTGTTCCCCCGATACGAAGCCAAATAACCCGCTCGCCCGGGCCTTTCCCGTTTGAGCTTGGCGCACCGTATAGGGCAGGTCATCGGCCCGTCCTACATGACTGCGGTTGGGTGGCTGGGGCAGATCGCAGCGATGCCCCGGACGAAAAACGCCCTACACCGCCCCCCCACTCTCCTTCTTCACCTCACCGGCAGGCCGGCTCGACCGGGCTGGATGATCTCGAACCGATTATGGGTTAGGTCCCAGCGCAGGGCCTGGGCGCTCAGCGGCGTGGGCTGGCCCTGGTCGTACACCTGTGTCATCCGCCCCTCGTCCGCGTGGACCAGCACCGTGCGGTCGTCCCCGCCGTACCGCAGGTGATCCGATCGGATCTCGCGCTGATCCACCAGCACCCTCACATCGTGGTCCGCGAAGACCGCCTGAACCCGCGGCCGGATCTCCCTGCCCACGAACCACTCGTCTAACCCACCTTCGGTGGCGACCGCGGCGATCAACTGCTGGCAGTCCAATTGCACGGGTTGCCTGGGATCCAACGGGCGGTGCAGCATCTGCACGCCCTTGCTGAGCCGAACACGCTGGGCCCCCCCGTCCCACACCAGCTCGCCGGCCCAGGTGAACAACGTGGCCCCAGCCCCCGCCAGCTCCACCGCGCTCGTGCCCGGACCAGTTGCAACCTCGGACGATCGGCCGTGGTAATCCTCCACCAACAACGTGCCACGCCCCACCACCTGCAACTGCCCGGTCGGCCGATCGAAGTTCAGCAGAGGTCCGGCCAAGCGTACCCGGCTCCGCAGGGTTTCCCCGGGCCGATCCGCCCATCCCTCGAACAGGAACACCACGTTCTCCCTGGCGGTCAGCGTGGCCAACGACCGGCCCCCGCCCGACAAGGCTTCCTGAGACACGCTGCCCGAATCGCCCGTAGCATCCCCGAATTGCAGCCAAAGATCGTTCGCCGACAGCTGCGCGGTTTCTCGCTGCGTCTGCGTCGACGCGACGACGTTCCCGGCGAATTGCGCCACGCCGTGGGCGCTGTCGAAGCCCATGCCCTGCGTCCACGTGACCGTCAGCGGTGCCGGCCCCGCGGCGTTCTTCGCAGCGCTCCGCTCGCTCGGCGGGCTGTTCAACAACAGCAGCGTCAAGGTGCCCGGACCAGGCACGTGGGCCTTCTGTTCATCGGGGTTGAGCACCAGATGGGCAGCGACGATGCTCCCGTTGGCTTGAACGACGCGGGCGGGTTTGGCCGCCGTACCGAAAAACTGCAGCTGTTTGCCCCCCGCCTCGGCCAGGACCCGCTCCGCTTCCACGTGCACCGGCGGCTTTTGCATCGCCACCGTCACATTCCCCTCCGCCGTGACGGTTCGCCATTCCAAGTCGCCGGGCGGTTTCCCGACCGAGGCCGCCACCGCGGGTTCCAGTGTCAGCTCGAGCCTGTCGGCCGTGAGCCGGTCGTCAGTACGCTGAGCCTCAACCTGTCCGCTGGCCAAGATCTGCGCTGGATAGACTCCCCCAGCCGTATCAGGCTTTAGCTGCACCCAGAGATCTCTCGACCTAAGCTGCCAGGCGGATCCCTCCTCGCCCCCCGCGTTGGGACGCAGCGTGATGCGCACCGCCCCTGAAGCAGAAGCCGTGCGAAGGCCGCGGACAAGCGAGTCTTCCGCAGGGGCTTGGTCGTCGAGGAACAAACCCAGACGGTCACAGTCCAGGTCCAACCGGGGGTGACGCATCGCCACTTCACCGTTGAAGACGGCGCTCACCAACCGCCCCCGGGGAATCACGGTCTGTTTTTCACCCGCCTGATGGGCTGGCTCGATGATACCGTCGGCCGTCTCAACAGCCTGTGCGGGCACTTCGGCAGCCGCATCCGCACCCAACCGAGCCGGGTCGCTGGCGGAAGCCTCCTGTGCCGGCCGCCGAAACGTCAGGGACAACCCCTCGCTCCACCTGACCGAAACGCCCCGCAGCTCGTCGGGTGCTCCCGCAGCGCGTTCGGACGACGCTTCCGAAGCGAGCGTCGCTTCCCCCCCCGTCGCACCAGCCGCGCTCAGCCGCCCAGGGCCGACCACCTGGATCAGGTTGCCTGCCTGCTGGAAGACCAGCCTCTGGCCGGTCAGCCGTCCTAATTGTGGCGCATCCACGGTCAGCGGGTACGCCTGCGAGCCGATCATCTCAGCTTGGTCTTCACGGGCCCGGTACTGCACGCGTTGGGCGGTCAACACCGCACGCTTGGGCAGAGTGACCCTCACGGGCTTACCCACCATCTCCAGCCGCAGGTCCGATGGCTCGAATCCCCCCGCTTGCTCCGCATCGATCGGCTCGACGACCAGCGGCCCGTTCCACGTCACGATCACGTCGTCGGCCTCGAACGGCGCCATCGACTGGTCCGGTGGCAGCACCGAAGACGCCGGCTGGGGCGATTGGGCCCAAGCGGCAACGGCCGCCTGCGACAGCGCCCCGGCCAGCCAACCCCCGATCGGCAATCCAGCCGCCTGAACCCCGTCGTGATGCGATCGGACCCCGGCGCCGGCCCCCGCCCCGGCGGCACCCAGCATCTGCTCCCGCTGCCTGCCCGGATCGACGCAGAACAAAACCCGCAGCTCATCCGCGTCGATCGTCACATCACGACGCAAAATCCGCACCTTGCCCGTCAGCGTCGCGCGGTAATACTGCACCCCCGATCGGGAAGCCACCTCCGATCCCTCGGAAGCCCCCGGCCCCCCCGCCACTGGCGACGCCTGACCCCCATCT
>JAJUHR010000426.1 GCA_029267795.1 Planctomycetota bacterium | reverse complement strand
GCAGGTGTTGGATCGCGCGGGCCTGCCGGACCTTCACCAGCCTCCCGAACGTGCGGTCATAGAACCAGGACCACACGTCGTACGTCTTGCTCGTCACCGGCTCGCTCATCGCGCTCATGATGGTTCTACCGCAAAGAGAACGGTTCAGGACAGCAATCGACGAGTCGATCCCGCTGCTTCAGGCACATCGCCATCCCCGCCGCGGCCCGAGCCCCTCGCCCACGCTGCACGCTCGGCAGAAGTCACGCGTGATTCAGCCCGCGGGGGTCCCACGGACTGCAAATTACCGATTCGCCCGCCATCCCGCCAGTGCCCCGCCCCGAATCCAATGCCCCGCCGACCCATCCCTCATCGCCCGCATCCCGCCGCCAGGATAAAATCGTCTCAGGACCGCTGACAAAACGGGGTACCACACAGCACCCCGAACCGAAGGCGAGGTTGCTGTGTGCGGAAAACAACAGGTCAATGGAATAGGGACCCTGTTTTGTTAGAGCCTCTTGCTCGTATGGAACTGATTGTCAACGGCGAACGCAAGCGTCTGGAAAACGCACGGACCGTGCGCGAGCTGATCGTCACCCTGGGCTTGGGCGAAAAGGCCCTCGCGGTCGAGGTCAACCAGCGGGTCGTCCCCCGCCGAGACCACGACACAACCACCCTCCACGACGGCGACCGCGTCGAAATCGTCACCCTCGTCGGCGGCGGCTAAGCCCGCCCAAGCCCGCCCGCTAACCCACTCCACCGAATCACGGAATATCGCCTTATGTCGGGACTGACCGAAGTCACAACCCAAGCCGCACAGGCAACCTTGCTGGATAGCTCGCTGCACCTCGGCGGCCGCACGCTCACCTCCCGCCTGATCGTCGGCACCGGCAAGTACAAAGACTACCCCACCATGCAGCGGGCGCTCGACGCCAGCGGCGCCCAGGTCGTCACCGTCGCGGTCCGGCGTGAACGCTTGGTCGACAACCAGGGCCGGTCCTTGCTGGACTACATCGACCTGGGCCGCTACACCATCCTCCCCAACACCGCCGGCTGCTTCACCGCCGCCGACGCCGTCCGCGTCGCCCGCCTGGGGCGAGAGATCCTCGAGCAGCTGAACAACCCCGGCAAGGACTGGGTCAAACTCGAAGTCCTCGGCGACAAAAAGACGCTGCTGCCCGATCCCGTCGGCACGCTCGAAGCCTGCCGCGAATTGGTCGCCGATGGCTTCCAGGTGCTCTGCTACACCTCAGACGACCCGATCATGGCCCAACGCATCCGCGACGCGGGCGCCACCTCCGTGATGCCCGCCGGCTCGCCCATCGGCTCCGGCCAGGGCGTCCTGAACCCCAACAACATCCGCTTGATCCTCGAGCTGCTCAAAGACCCCGCCTCGGGCGGCGACCCCACCTACCCCGTCATCGTCGACGCCGGCGTCGGCACCGCCAGCGACGTGGTCATCGCCATGGAACTGGGGGCCGACGGCGTCCTGCTCAACACCGGCATCGCCCACGCCCGCGACCCGCTCCGCATGGCCCACGCCATGCGCCACGCCATCGAAGCCGGCCGCCTCGCCTACCTCTCCGGCCGAATCCCCAAAAAACTCTACGCCTCCGCCTCCAGCCCCTGGACCGGCGTCATCAGCTACATCCCCGGCGAGTAAACCACAAACACTTCCTCCCTATGCGTGCTCGCCGTAGGGCAGGTCACCGACCTGCCTCTTGTAGGGCGGGCCTTCGGCCCGCCGAATCTTTTTCGTAGGGTGCGCTGTGCCATGATTGCGCGCCAGGGGGTGTGGATATTGCTGTAATTCCATCAAAGGTCCATACTTGCTCCGATCGCGTTGCTGCGACGAAAGGAGTCAAGCATGGACCGAGGTCATTGGAAGATCGTGCTCAGTGCCGTTCGACG
>JAJUHR010000367.1 GCA_029267795.1 Planctomycetota bacterium | reverse complement strand
GCCGGCTACGAGCCGGAGGGCTACACCCTCTACACCTACGCCGCCCTGCAGGTGTGGGCGCAGGCCGCCAACGCCGCGAAGTCGACCGATGCCGCCAAGGTCGCGGAGGTCCTGCACAAGACCACCTTCGACACCGCCGTCGGCAAGATCGACTTCGACGCCAAGGGCGACCTGACCAAGCCGGCCTACGTCTGGTATCGCTGGAACAACGGTCAGTACGCCCAGGTCAAGTAAGGAGCGGGAACGCCACGCGGCGCCGGGACAGCCGGACGTGCGAAGGGGCTGGCGGGCGACCGCCGGCCCCTTTTCCATGTGCGCCCAGCATGGGCGCGTTCTTGAGGGTGTAAGTCCCTCCGTAAGCTGGTCACGGCGAACGAAGAGAAGCGCAACTGCGGAAGGGCAACCGACCGTGGGAAGGAAGCGTGGATCGCAGCTGCGGGCCGATGAACAAGAACCGGATATGAGGCGGTGCCGACCAGGGCGAGCGGGCATGGAACCGCGAAGCTCTTGTGACCAAGGGTCGGTGGCGTAAATCCGGCGGTCGTGCAGCGAAGGAACGCGTTCTTACCTGGGGAGATCCCGCCTTGCGCCTGAAAGGGCGACGGCGTCGAGCCGGAGCGGGAAGTCAGCAGAGGCCATAGTAGGCGAGGCGCGAGCCGGACCGAAGGGCCGAACGAGGGAGAATGGAGTCCACCCGACGATGCGTGAGGCCATGCGTCAGATGCCGGAGCGATCCGGGAGGCGGGAGAGGAGGACGGGTGAAGCCCGTCCGGAGGCCCGTCTTGACGAAGCCGAGCGCCCGCGCCGGGACACGGACGCCATGGGGCCGGGGCTGCTGGATGCGGTCCTGGCGCGAGAGAACCTTCTGCGAGCGTTGAGGAAGGTGCGGGCCAACGGGGGTGCAGCGGGAGTGGACGGCCTGGACATCGACCAGACCGCCGCACTGCTGAAGAGCCGCTGGCCGGCGATCCTCGACAGCCTGCGGGAGGGGACGTACCGGCCGCAGCCGGTGCGTCGCGTGATGATCCCGAAACCTGGGGGTGGCGAGCGCGAACTCGGCATTCCCTCGGTGACGGACCGCCTGATCCAACAGGCGATGCTGCAAGTTCTCCAGCCGATCCTCGATCCCGGCTTCAGCGACCACAGTTACGGCTTCCGTCCCGGCCGGAGTGCGCACGACGCCGTCCTTGCGGCGCAAAGCTTCGTGCAGTCCGGCCGGCGGATCGTCGTGGATGTGGACCTGGAGAAGTTCTTCGACCGGATCGACCATGACCTTCCGATCGACCGTCTGTCCAAGAGGGTCCCGGACCCGGCCATCATCCGGCTGGTGCGGGCCTACCTGGATGCCGGCGTCATGGAGGACGATGGGGCGGTCGCACGGCGTCGGACGGGTTCCCCGCAAGGGGGACCGCTGTCGCCGCTGCTGGCCAATCTGATCCTGGACGAGGTGGACAAGGAACTGGAACGCCGGGGCCATGCCTTCTGCCGCTACGCCGACGACTGCAACGTCCATGTGCGGTCGCGTCGGGCGGGAGAGCGGGTGATGGCCCTGCTGCGGCGCCTCTATGGCCGGTTGCACCTGACGGTGAACGAAGCCAAGAGCGCCGTGGCCCCCGTCTTCGGCCGCAAATTCCTCGGCTATGCCTTCTGGGCCGGACCGAAGGGAGAGGTCAGGCGGAGGGTCGCCGACAAGGCGATCACGGCGTTCAAGGACCACATCCGCGACCTGACGCCCCGGCTGACGGGACGGTCGATGGCCGCGGTGGTGGCGAGGCTGCGCGATTTCCTGCTGGGCTGGAAAGCCTACTTCCGACTGGCGCAAACTCCAAAGGTCCGGCGAACGCTGGACGAATGGATACGCCACCGGCTGCGGGCCATTCAGCTCAAGCAGTGGAAGCGGGGGAAGACCATCTTCCGGGAACTGACGGCCAGAGGGGCCAAGCCCGCCGTCGCCCAACAAATCGCGGCCAATGGCCGACCCTGGTGGGGCAACAGCGGCAAGCTTCTCAATGCAGTCCTCACGATCAAATGGGCAGACCAACTCGGACTGCCCAGGCTCGCATGACCTCAATCCCCCGAACCGCCCGGTGCGGACCCGCATGCCGGGTGGTGTGGCAGGGGCGCGACCTTCTCGGGTCGCCCCCTATGCCGATTGTGCCGGCCGGTCAGCCCTGGCCGAGCGGGATGGCGACGAAGCGCAGGTCGCCCTTGCGGTCGATCAGCAGCAGGATCGACTTCTTGCCCTGCTCCTTGGCCTTCTGGATCTTGCCGGTGACGTCCTCCGGCTTGCGGACCTCCTCCTGGCCGACCTCGACGATCACGTCGCCCGGGCGAACGCCCTTCTCGCCGGCGGTGGAACCGCTCT
>JAJUHR010000132.1 GCA_029267795.1 Planctomycetota bacterium | reverse complement strand
CCGCGGGGACGACGCCAGTCGCTACCGAGGCGCACTCCATTTTGACGACCGTGCCACCGGCCCTGTTGTTGCTGCGGGATGCGGCGGAAGACCACGAGGGATTGGTGGCGTGCGCCCAAGGGTTGGCGCAACTTGCGTCGAAGTCGTCCGGGGCTGCGGGCCGAACGGTGCCCCGATTAGAAGACCCAGCCGGACACGGTCGGGATGTGTATTACCCGCTGGCCCTGCACGTATGTCTGAGCGCGTTCGCCCGGCACTACGAGTCGTTGCCTGCGCGGCTGTGGGGAAGATGCGAGGAGGCGCTGGGGCGGGCGGTGGAGCCGGCGCGGTGGGTAGGTGATTACACCGACACGCCTCCGCCGCCGCAGGCCACGGCCCTGGTGCTGTGGCTGGCGCTATGCCTGCTCGATTTTGCCTTGGCGGTCGGGCGCGACGTGGACGTGGAGCTGGCCGACGCCGTGGTGCACCAGGTCGTCAAACGGCCCGGGCCGGGGTTTTCGCTTCACCCCCGCGGCGAATCCGCCGAGGATGAGTCCCTGGACACTTGGACATACCGGGAATTATGCGGGCTGCACGCGCTGGCGGACCTGGCGCTGTTGCGGCGGAACCGCGGCTGGTCGCAGCGTGTCGAACAGGTCGCGCTGCACCACCTTCAGAACACCCAGCCGGACCACGCGACTCGCCAACCGTGGGCGGTCTTCGCTTTCCTGTGGTCGCCTCGGACGCGTGTTTTCGCGGAGCAACTGATCCATGACGCGACCGTACATGGGGGCTCGGGGAGAGTGGGTCCCGTGGGGGGGATCCTGCTGGCGGATGCGGCCGCCCAGCTCGAACGGCTTGCCTATTAGCGGCATCGTTCAGACCCCCCCAGGCCACACAAACCTTCCAAACCACGCCAAACCACCCGGAAAATCACTTTGTGAATCAGTTTCGCCACCGCACGAGGCGATAACCGATAACGTGGCCTGAACAACTATTCACGGGGGCAGCCCATGACAGAAACCCTGGTGTTGCCGCAGACGACCGAAGCGCCCACCCGGCACGGGCGGTTGCGAGCGTGGGTGGCTGATCTCGAGGCGCTGTGCCAGCCGGATCGCGTCTATTGGTGCGACGGGTCGGAACAGGAGAACGCGGCGATCATCAACCGGCTGCTGCGCACAGGCACGTTCCGCAGGCTCAACAGCGCCAAACGTCCCAATAGCTATCTGGCCTGGTCCGACCTGCGCGACGTGGCCCGCGTCGAGGACAGCACATTTATCTGTTCTCAGCGCGAAGAGGACGCAGGGCCGACCAACCACTGGAGGCCGCCGGAGGAGATGAAGCGGCGGCTGCGGGCGATGATGGGCGGGTGCATGCGCGGGCGGACGATGTACGTCGTGCCGTTCAGCATGGGGCCGATCGGTAGTCCGATGGCGCGGTTGGGCGTGCAGGTGACCGATTCGCCCTACGTGGTGTGCAACATGCGGATCATGACGCGGATGGGCCGCTGTGCCCTGGAGGCGCTGGGCGACTCGGGTCCGTTCGTGCCTTGCGTGCATTCGGTCGGCGTGCCGCTTCAACCGGGGCAGCCGGACGTGCCCTGGCCCTGCAACGTGGAGAACGAGGCGATCTGTCACTTCCCCGAAACGCGGGAAATCTGGTCCTGCGGGTCGGGGTACGGGGGCAACGCGCTGCTGGGGAAGAAGTGCTTCGCCCTGCGGATCGCGTCGGTGATGGCGCGCGACGAGGGGTGGTTCGCGGAGCACATGCTGATCCTCAAACTCACTGACCCGCAGGGCCGGCACAAGTACTTCGCAGCGGCGTTCCCCAGCGCCTGCGGGAAAACCAACCTGGCGATGATGACGCCGACCCTCCCGGGCTGGACCGTCCAGGCCATCGGCGACGACATCGCGTGGATGAGGTTCGGCCAGGACGGCCGGCTTTACGCGATCAACCCGGAGTCCGGTTTTTTCGGCGTAGCGCCCGGCACGAGCGTGAAGAGCAACCCCAACGCGGTGCGGATGGTGGCCCGCAACACGATCTTCACCAACTGCGCGCTGACCGACGACGGGGACGTGTGGTGGGAGCAGATGACCGACGAACCCCCCGGGCACCTGCTGGACTGGCGCGGCAACGACTGGCGGCCCGGCCAGGGGACCAAGGCGGCACACCCCAACGCCCGGTTCACCGTCTCTGCCGCTCAGTGCCCGGTGATCGCGCCGGAGTGGGAGGACCCGCGTGGCGTGCCGGTCGACGCGATCCTGTTCGGGGGCCGGCGGGGCGCCGTGGTGCCGCTGGTCAACGAGGCGTTGTCGTGGGAGCACGGGGTGTTCCTGGGCTCGGTGATGAGCAGCGAGAGGACCGCCGCGGCGGAAGGGCGAGTCGGCGAGCTGCGGCGAGACCCGATGGCCATGCTGCCGTTCTGCGGCTACCACATGGGGGATTACTTTGCGCACTGGTTGCGGATGGGCCGAACGCCCGGCGCCCGGCTGCCGAAGGTGTTCCATGTCAACTGGTTCCGCAGGGGGCGGGACGGAAAACTGCTCTGGCCGGGGTACGGCGAGAACTCGCGCGTGCTCAAGTGGGTGTTCGAGCGGTGTGACGGGCAGGCTCACGCGGAGCAGACCCCGATCGGTCGGGTGCCCAGGCCTCAGGACCTGGACACGCGCGGGCTGAACCTGCCGGACAGAGTGTTGCAGGAATTGCTGGAGGTCGACACCTACGGCTGGCGGGCGGAAACGCACGTGATCAAGAAGCACTACGTGCAATTCGGGGAGAAGCTGCCGCAGGAGCTGCGCGACGAGCTGATCGCCCTGGAGCGGCGGCTCATCGCCTCACAGGGGTGAGTTGGGGGCACGCCCCGGGTGGGTCACGCCGGACCGCTGGGGTGTTGCGGGCCGTCGTTCGCTGGGCTGGATTTCGCAGACCTCCCCAGCCTCGACAAAAAGCAATGACGCGCCGATCTGGTTTTTCCCGATCCCCAGCATGGCCGAGAGGGCCAGGCGGTACGCCTCCATCTGAGGCCTGTACGTTTCGACCAGGGCGGTCAGGTTCGAACGGTCAGGGCGGGCGTAGTCGGTTTTGAAGTCCAGCAGGTCCACGTGGGTAGGCTTACCGTGATCGATATGAAGAACCACACGGTCGAACACGCCGCGGATCAGGCCCCGGTCGATGCGCACGGCGAAGGGGCGTTCGCGCCAAAGCTCGAGCTGGTCGGGGCGCCGCTCCCGTGGGCGTGACAAGATGCGGGCCACCGCCGGCCGCTGAAGGGCATCTTTGAAGCGTCGGATCTGATCGGCCACCCACCGGGGGTCCGCGGCGGGGACGGCCTCGCGTGCGGAAGCGAGCAGAATCTCGTCGGACGGCTCGTAGCCGGCGTCCAGCCATTCGATCAGGCTGAGCCAGGTGTGGATCAACGTGCCGCGGAGCTGCGCCCCCGAGGGTTCCATGTCCAGTAGCTCGTTGATGTCCACGCGACCGGCCGACTTGAGCGCTGAGGGGACGATCTGGCTCCAGGACCGGCGTGCCGGTCCAGACGGTCCGGTGAAAGAGACCATGATCGGCGCCGGGGACGTGGCTGCCCGTTCCTCAATGCGCGGGGGTGCCGCCAGACGTCGCGCCCAGTCGGGATCGCCGTGGGAATACAGCGTTCGACCCCCGTCGAAACAGGCATCTTGCGGCATCAGTGCGCGGCGGAGGATCGCGGCGTACGAAGGCGTGGTCCAACCGTTCGCGTGGGGCCCCCCGTTTTTGTTCCGTTGCAGCGGCGGCACGATCAGGTGCAAGGCGTACCGCGGCCGGGTCATCGCCACATACAGCTTGCACAACTGGTCGTTGAACTGCCCGGTCAGCCATTGCCGATAAGCCTGTTCGAGCTGTGCGGAGCCTTGCCTGACGACCTGCGTCGCGGCCCGGTAGACCGCCCGCGCGGGCCCGGTGGGCTCGTCCCGGCACGTGTACACGAGGACTTTGTTGTCGCGCAACAGGTCTCGCTGCAGGTCCGGCAGCACGACGATGTCGAATTCCAGCCCCTTGGCTTTGTTGATGGTCATCACACGGACCGTCGCCGGCATCGGCTCTTCCACGGCGGTGGCGGCTAGGTAGCGGACGAAATCGCTGGGGCGCAGCGTCAGCACGGGGTCGTAACGGTCCGCCAGCTCGATCAGCTGCGCCAGCCGCAGGGCACCCCGGGCGTCGCACCAGGGGGCCAGGGCGCGCGCCCAATCGGTCAGCAGCTGGGCGTAGCCGTGTCCGAGGATCGCCCGACGGATGGATAGGCCCGCTGCCGCGACATCTGACTCCACGGTCGAGCGCAGACCGATCACCCGCGCCAGGGGCGATTGCCACACGTGGTACGTCGCGACGGTGTCGCCGGGGTGGTCCGCCAGGGTCAGCGCCGAGAGGATCAGCTCCACCGCTGGGTCGTCCGTGATGGGGTTACCGCCCTCGCCGCTGACCGTCAGGCCGCGGCAGCGCAGCAGGTGGATCGTGCGGTGAACCACTTTATTGGTGGTGACCAGAACGCCGATCGTGCAGCCCGGCGCGCCACGCACCAGGCTTTCGATCCGCTCGGCGACGAACCGCTCGTGGTGTTCGTTGGCGGGCGTAGGGGAATCGTCGTCCTCTTCCTCTTCGCGCGAGTCGCCCTCCTGCTCCTGGCCGGGCGGTGTCGCCGGGGAAGCGACCAACTCGATGTAGCCGGGCTGGCGTGGGTTGTCGGCGGTTTGCGTCTCGAACCGATCCTGCCACGACCGGGCCAGGTCCTGCACCTTGGCCAAAGCGGGGTTGTCTGCGAGCGTGCCGAACACGGTATTGACCGCGTCGAGCACGGGCTGGGCGGTGCGGTAACTGGCGGTGAGGCTGCGCGACGCGGAAGGGGGCAGGTGCAACTGTCGGTCGATCTGGTCGAACAGCTCCGCGCAGCCGCCGCGCCACCCGTAAATAGCCTGTTTCACGTCGCCGACGCAGAAGAACGTCCGCGAGCCGTCCGCGTGCGAGGTGATCTCTTCCGCGAAGCCCCGCAGCACGTGCCACTGGTCCAGGCTGGTGTCCTGGAACTCGTCCAGCAGCAGGTGGGTGACGCGGGCGTCGAGGCGGTAGTACACCTCGGACAAAACGCCCTCGCCCCCGGCGGGCAGCTGACGCGTCAACTTCAAGGACAGGTCGCTATAGAGCAGCACGCCGTGGACGCGGCGCAGCTGGCTGAAGTGCTTGTCGAACCGCTGGAGCAGGTGGAACGTCGCTTGAGTTTGATCGCGGCTGCGAGCGATCAATTCAGCCCGGGCGTGGTCGATCAGCGGCTGGTAAGCGGCCAGGACCTCCTGGGGAATCTCACGGTCGTAGTACGTTTCCCTCCCCTCAACAATCACCTTGGCCAAGCCATTGTCGAGGAACTGGTCCCAGGCGCCTGCTTCAGCGGCTTTACGGTTGGCTCGCCAAGCCTTGGCCCACCTTTTGTCGGATATATGCTGGCCCAGGTCCCGCAGCCGTTGGACCGCCTCGGACACCGCAGACTTTGTCAAACGCCCCGGTGGGACATCCAGGCGTGACCACACGTCGAAGCTGGGGTTCTGGCGGTACGTGTCGTACAGCTCGCCGCTGACGATTTGATCGATCAGTTCGGTGACAGTCCGGCCGGCTTGTCCGTGGTCGAGCCTGCGGAGCATTTCGACCAGCGTGTCCAGGTCCTCGTCGCCGAGCACCGCATCGATCGCCAGCCCCCGCAACTGCCGGGCGAGCGGGTCGTCCTCAGCCACGATG
>JAJUHR010000087.1 GCA_029267795.1 Planctomycetota bacterium | reverse complement strand
CTCGCCCGCGTCCCCATGTCCGAGGTCGATCGCCTGCAAGAAGCCGTGCGCTTGGACTACCGCCGCCAGGCCGCCAAGGCCGCTATGGCCCGCGATATGGCGGCGGCCGGCGCCCCCGGCTACGCCGAGGAAAAACAGATCGTCAAGGAAGGCCTCAGCGAATACTTCATCTACACCATCGAGGGCACCGAGACGATCCCCGACGGCTGGTCCAAGCGGATGCGCAGTTTTAACGCCGAAACCGTGCCCCTGAAGGTCCAGTACCGCTACCGCCAAGAGCAATACAGCGACCAGCTCGTGCGGATGTACCTGTTGACCAACGACAAGGCCTCGGGCCTGGGCACCACCCCGCTGCCCGACGGCGTGGTGCGCGTGTTCCGCGACAACGGCCGCGGCGGCTTAAGCTTCCTCGGATCGCAGTCGATCCAATACATCCCCATCGGCGACAAAATCGAGCTGAACCTGGGCTCCGACCCCCGCGTCGTCTTCGAGCTGGTCAAGCTCCGTGCCTGGCGCGACGAGATCTGGATGAAGCTCCATGGCGCCGATGTTTACAAGCGCGTCGACGACCGGGACGTGAAGATCGATCTCCGCAGCACCGTCGCCGGCTGGAACGACCACGAACTGTACGCCCAGCGCATCGGCAACTACACCGGCAAGCCCATCGAGCTGGAAATCCGCCGGCGATACGACGGCCACGTGATCTTCCGCAGCGACCTGGACCCCACCCCGCACGACTACCGGACCGTGCAGTTCACGCGGACCGTCCCTCCCGCTAAGCGTACCGACCTGGTATACGAGGTGGTGCGCCTGCAAGGCCGCAACGCCACCCAGAACAACGTCACCATCGAACCCGCAAAGCTGGTGCTGCCGTAGCCCGGTGCTGTCGTGATGATTTCCTAAACGTGCGCCCGGTTTTGCCGAAGCCCACGTATTGCAATGCGTGGGCTTCATATCGAGTGGGGGGGTGCGTTGGTCGCATCACCAGCAGCCGCGGGTGGAAACCCGCGGTTTTGAACCCCGCCAGCCGTAGTAGGGCGGGGCTTTGCCTCGCCGCATAATGCGTATCGGGTGCGTATCGGGTGCCACAGCTTGCTCGCAAGCTGTGCTTCGCCGCCGCTTCTTTTCCGAAGCCGACACTCGCGGGTGGAAACCCGCGGTTTTACTGCCCACAGCCCTTACGCCACGTCGACCGCCTTGACCCCCGTGGTGATCTTCTTCGCCGCGTCGGTCAGGTCTGTGCCGACCTGCATCGTCGGCAGCTGAGCCTTGGCCCGCTGCAGGATTTGACGGGCCTGTTCCACGTTCGTGCCCTCTAGCCGCACCACCAGCGGCACCTGGAAGCCGACGTGCTCCGCCGCCGACACCACCGCCCGCGCGATGATGTCGCACTTCATGATCCCGCCGAAGATATTCACCAGCACCCCCTCCACGTGCGGGTCGTCCAGGATGATCCGGAACGCCTCGGTCACCGCCTCCTCGCTCGCCGAGCCGCCCACGTCCAGGAAGTTCGCCGGCTCCGCCCCGTGCAGCTTGATCAGGTCCATCGTCGCCATCGCCAAGCCCGCCCCGTTGACCAAGCAGCCGATGTTCCCATCGAGCTTGATGTACGACAGCCCGTGAGCGCTGGCGCGGCGTTCCGCGGGGTTCTCCTCCGCCGGGTCCGCCAAGGCCTTGAGGTCCTCGTGGCGAAACAGACCGTTGTCATCGAAGTTCATCTTGGCGTCGATCGCCAGGACCCGCCCCTCGGCGGGATGCGTCTCGGTCGCCGGCGTCACCACCAGCGGGTTGATCTCCGCCAGGCTCGCGTCGCAGGCCAGGAACAGCTTCGCCAGCTGAGCCATGATCTGCGTGGCTTGGCCGACCTGTTTACCGGCCATCCCCAGGCGATACGCCACCTTCCGCGCCTGGTAGGGCTGCAGCCCCTCGGTCGGGTGGATCGGCTCACGCAAGATCGCTTCGGGATTCTCCTCGGCGACGGTTTCGATCTCCACCCCGCCCTCGCTGCTGGCAATCAGCACCGGGCAGCCCTTGCTGCGGTCCACCGCGATCCCCAGGTAGTACTCCTTGGCGATGTCCACCGCCTCAGCCACGAGTACTTTCTTCACCGGCACGCCTTCAGGGCCGGTCTGGGGAGTGACCAAGGGCTTGCTGAGCATGTGGGTGGCCACGGCCCGGGCCTCCTCAGCCGATTTGACCAGCTTCACCCCGCCGCCCTTGCCGCGCCCCCCCGCGTGCACCTGGGCCTTGACCACCGCCATCTTGATCCCGTGGTCGCCCCGCAGGCGATCGAAGGCTTCAGCCGCCTCCTCGCCGCTATGGGCCAGCACTGACGCGGTGACCGGGACGCCAAACTTGGCCAATAACTCGCGGGCCTGATATTCGTGGATTTTCAAGGGCTGACTCCGAACTAGATCGCCCGAGCAATAGCATTAAAACGTCCCGCAGATCCTCCGCAATCTTCCGAGGCCGGGAACATTCCCGGGGGGGTATCCCCGGGGGAACACTTCCGGGAGGCGGGGCTGTAAGAGGTGCGGATCATACCGCTTGGGCCCGACGCAGCCAAATAGCCGCGATAGCCTGGTCGGTTGACCCTATCCCCTTGACGCGCCGATAATTGAACTGGCGATGTTCAGGTTTTCCAATCAATCGAAATGGGCTGCTGCCTGCCTGGGCTTGGCGGCTCTGCTGTGCACCGAGCTGGTGATCGAGTCGGTGGGCGGGGCCGTGGAGGTGTGGCGTCAGGTGGCCGGCTTGCGCTTGCTGGTGACGGTGACGCAGGAGGCCAGCCCCCAAAGCCCGGGCTTGCCCGCAGCCAAATGGTGGTCCTACCTGTCGCAGGCGTGCCGCGGCGAGTCCACTTCGCCCGCAAGCTTCACGCCTCTCCCCGCCGTGACTACCTGCCCCGGCTCACGCCTGCTCCCATGGGGGGAGCGCGCAACTTCATCCCGCATAGCCCACGGCTCCGCTCCCGCCACCTGGCGCCAGCACGTGCGACCTTCTCTCATGGACCTGCCCCCTCCCAGCGGGCACATCGGTTGATCCGATTTTCGATCGGGTGTTCCAAGAACGACCCAGCGGACCTGTCTAACGTACGGGTTCAGCGGGCCGCGCATCCCAAACGAGATACGATTTTGAAATAAGGCGGGCCGTCGCCCGCAGATCGGGGTTGGTCATGGTGGTTTCTCTGGTCAGCAAGGGGTTTACGAAAGTCTTCGGGTCTCGCAACGACCGGTTGGTCAAGGCATACATGCGGCGGGTCGAGCAGATCAACGCCCTGGAGCCACAGGTTCGCCAGCTCACCGATGCCCAGCTGCGCGCCAAGACCGCTGAATTCCGCCAGCGCATCGCCCAAGGCGAAAAGATCGCTTCGCTCATGCCCGAGGCCCTGGCTGTGGCGCGCGAGGTGATGGACCGAACGGTCGGCATCCGCAACACCCTCGACCCCCGCCTCGGCTTCGACCCGGCGGCGCTCCCCGCAGAACTCCGGCCCATCTACGAGCGCCTTGCCCAGCAGGCGGCCGCTACCCCGCCCGTCGAGGAGCTCGGCTGCAACACCCCCATACCGGGTTGGCAGCAGATCGACATCCCCAACGAGCTGTACGAAGCCGTCCGCGCCCTGTACCCCCAGAGCAAACCCCCGTTCCGCGCCCGCCCGTTCAACGTGCAGCTGATCGGCGGCATGGTCCTGGCCGAGGGCAAGATCGCCGAAATGAAAACCGGCGAGGGCAAGACCATCGTCGCCCCCCTGGCCTGCTACCTGGCCTGCCTCGAGGGCCTGCAGTGCCACGTCGTCACCGTCAACGATTACCTGGTCCAGCGCGACCGCGATTGGGTCTTCCCCTTCTACTACCACCTGGGCCTGCGGGTCGGGGCGATCCACCCCTTCCACATGCAGCCCCCCGAGGACAAGAAAAAAGCGTACCTCTGCGATGTAGTCTACGGCACCAACAGCGAGTTCGGGTTCGATTACCTCCGCGACAACATGAAGCTGTCGCCGGCCGACCAAGTCCAGAAACGCCGCGACTTCTGCATCATCGACGAAGTCGACTCGATCCTGATCGACGAGGCCCGCACCCCGCTGATCATCTCCGGCCCCGCCCACGAGGACGCCCCGCGCTACGACCTGGCCGACGCCGTCGCCCGCCACCTGATCCAGAAGCAGCGCGACTGGGACGCCGCCGACGCCAAGGTCCAACAGGTCATGATGCGGATCAAGGGCCTGGAGGGGGACATCCGCAACACCCGCGACAAGTCGAAGATCCCCGCGATGCGCGAGGAGATGAAAGCCCTGCAACAGCAGCTGCCCGGCCTCGAGGACGCCCGCGATCAGCACACCCGCTACTACGAGGTCGAGCGTGAAAAGAAAGCCGTGCACCTGACGCACGACGGCGTCGCCGAGGCCCAGAAACAGGCCGGGATCGGCTCGTTCTACGTCGGAAGCAACATGGACTTCCCCCACCTGCTGGAAAACGCGCTGCGCGCCCACGTCGTCTACCAGCGGGACAAGGAGTACGTCGTCCACAACGGCGAGGTGATCATCGTCGACGAGTTCACCGGCCGGCTCATGATCGGCCGCCAGTGGTCCGACGGCCTGCACCAGGCCGTCGAGGCCAAGGAAGCCGTCAAGATCAAGCAGGAGACCCAGACCCTCGCCACGGTCACCATCCAGAACTTCTTCAAGCTCTATAAACGCCTGGCGGGCATGACCGGCACCGCCATCACCGAGGCCACCGAGTTCCACCAGATCTACCGCCTCGACGTCGTCTGCATCCCCACCAACCTCCCGGTGATCCGTCAGGACCGCGACGACCTGATCTTCCTCTCCCAAAAGGACAAGTGGACCTCGATCCTCGACGAGATCAAGCGCGTGCACGACGTCGGCCGGCCGGTCCTCGTGGGCACCACCAGCGTCGAGAACAGCGAGACGCTCTCGGGCATGCTCACACGCAGGCACGGCATCCAGCACGAGGTCCTCAACGCCAAGCAGCACGAGCGCGAGGCCCACATCGTCGAGCACGCCGGCGAGCTGGGCGCGGTGATGATCGCCACCAACATGGCCGGCCGCGGCACCGACATCAAGCTCGCCCCCATCGACCGCGCCGCCCTGGTCCGCCACTGGCAGCTGCGCAACCTCCTGCCCAAGGACGCCAGGCCGGAGTTCTCCGACGACCAATTGATCTCCATGGCCTACCGCCACCTGGCCACCGTGCAGCTGGGCTTCAAGCCCAGGGACCTCGAAGGCATGAGCGACGAACAGGTCCGCCTGGCCTTGATGCGCCGCTGGGTCCAGGACGAAGCCCACCTCGAGCCCGACAAGGCCGCCAAGATGTCCGCCCAGGATTGCCTCGACCTGCTCGACCGTGTCCCCGAGTTCATGCTCCACCGCCTCAAGGTCTACCGCCACGTCGAAGACATGGGCGGGCTGCACATCGTCGGCACCGAGCGCCACGAGGCCCGACGCATCGACAACCAGCTCCGCGGCCGCGCCGGCCGCCAGGGCGACCAAGGGTCCTCGCGGTTCTTCATCTCCCTCGAAGACGACCTGATGAAGCTCTTCGCCGGCAAGACGACCATGGCCGCCCTGTCCAAGCTGGGCATGAAGGAGGGCGACGCCATCGAGCACCGCTGGATCACCCGCAGCGTCGAACGCGCCCAACGCAAGGTCGAGGAACGCAACTACGAGATCCGCAAAAACCTGCTCGAATACGACGAGGTAATGGAGCACCAGCGCAACACGTTCTACGGCCTGCGGCAGGAGGTGCTCGAGGGCCGCAACATCCAGCAACGCATCTTCGAGTACATCGAGGACGCGGTGCACGACGCCGTGGTCACCTACCTGGACAAGGAATACGTCCCCATTCAGATCGCCGAGTGGTGCCGCCAGACCCTCGACGTCAGCGTCGAGCCCGGCAAGCTGCGGATCGACGACCTGGCCGGCCTGCAGGACCAGCTCCGCGCCGAGGCCGCCGCCGAGGTCGAGCAGATCGTCAATGTTACCCTCGGCGAGTACATGTCCGACGACGCCCCGCCCGAAGATTGGGACCTGCGCGGCCTAAGCCACTGGGCCATGAGCCGCTTCGGCGTGGACCTCAAGCAAAACCAGCTCCGCCAGATGAACCCCCAGCAGGTCCGGACGCTGATCATCGAAGCCGCCCGCGAACAGATCGCCCGCAAGGACTTCTCCGGCGTCGCCAAGTTCCTCGACCCGCTCTACGCCCAGCAAGGCCTGGCCGAGTGGGCCAGGAACAAGTTCGGCATCGAACTGGACCCCGCCACGCTCACCGGGCCGGAAACGCCCCCGATCGCCGCGCGCATCCTCAAGGAGGCCCGCGCCGCCTACGCCCAGCGCGAAGCGGTTTACCCCGTCCAGTTCGTCCTCGAAATGGCGTTCCAGGCAGCCCAACACGACAAGGATTGGGCAGCCAACCAGCTCGTACGCTGGGCCAACCAACGCTACGAGTTGGGCTGGACCGTCGAGGAGGTCGTCAAGCTCACCGGCGCCGAGCTACACGCCAAGCTCACCGCCGCAGCCAAGGAATGGCTGCAGGGCGGCCGTCTTGAGGCCACGGTCGATCAAGCGATCACCCAGCACCCCAACCCCGCTGAGCTGGCGCAGTGGGCACAAGAGCGATTCGGCCAACGGGTCACCGAAGACGAGCTGCGCACCCTGGATTCGGACGCCCGCCGGCAGTTGCTGCTCAGCAAAGGCCGGACCCTGCTCCGCCTCGAACTGACCCAGTTGGAGCGCTTCGTCCTGCTGCAGATCCTCGACAGCTGCTGGAAGGACCACCTTTACGCGATGGACCAGCTCAAGGACTCGGTGGGGCTGCGCGGCTACGCGGAACGCGACCCCCGCATCGAATACAAGCGCGAAGGCGCCAACCTCTTCGCCCAGATGCAGCGGACGGTGCGGGAGCGAGTGACGGACCTGATCTTCCGCGCCAAACTCACGCCCAACATCGAACCCCGTAACGTCTACCAGGGTCAGCAGGCCAGCCACCCCGAAGCCGCCGCGCCTGCCCACCGCCCCCCGGCCGCCGCCGCCGTCCCCCAGGGCACCCAGGAGCAGATGGCGGACTTGCAGGCAGCGGAGCGGGCCGGCTCAAGCGACGCCGGCCGAGCCATGACACGCAAACAACGCCGCGCCGCCGCAGCCGTGGATTCCCACGATGAAAAAAAGTCCACCCAGTCCCATTTCAAGCAGCGTAAACGCCGCAGCCGGTAGGGGGGCGCCGCCGCTTGCTCGCAAGCCTCCGTAGGGTGCGCTATGCCATGATTGCGCGCCAGGGGGTGTGGATATTGCTGTAATTCCATCAAAGGTCCATACTTGCTCCGATCGCGTTGCTGCGACGAAAGGAGTCAAGCATGGACCGAGGTCATTGGAAGATCGTGCTCAGTGCCGTTCGACG
>JAJUHR010000407.1 GCA_029267795.1 Planctomycetota bacterium | reverse complement strand
GAAGCGGCTCCCGAAGGGGGCTACACAGCCCGAGCGCTAGGCGCGGGCACGTCGATATTCACCCAGGCTGACAGTGTGGAAGAGCTGCGTAAAGCGGTGATCGACGCGGTGCGGTGCCACTTTGAGCCACCCAACGTCCCCAAGGTCGTCAGGCTGCACTTCGTCCGGGATGAAGTGCTGACGGTATGACCCGCTTCCGCGGAGCATCTCGGGTGCAGAGCTGGTCAAGAGGCTCAAGTCCGTCGGATACGTTCAAACCCGACAGACGGGCAGCCACGTGCGGATGACCCTCGAAGACGCTCAAGGCCAGCACCACATCACCATTCCCTTACACAACTGGCTGAAGGTCGGTACGCTGGCGGGCATCCTTGACGACGTATCAGATCGCTTAAAAATCGGCAGGGAAGAACTCCTGCGGCGAATTATTCAAGTGGTACGCGGCTCACCCGGCTCAAGCCGCGAATGGGGCAAAGCGGGTTCCCTCGTCACTGGACCGACAGGGTAACCCCTTATCGATTGCATTAGAATCCCGGCATGACTGGTTCAAGCATCGTCGCACGGTTCGCGCCGAGCCCGACTGGCTACCTGCACATCGGCGGGGCCCGGACAGCGCTATTCAACTGGGCGTTTGCCCGCAAGCACGGCGGGACGTTCGTCCTCCGCATCGAGGATACCGACCAGACCCGCTCCACCGCCGAGAGCACCCGGCGGATCATCGAGGACCTGCGGTGGCTGGGGCTGAACTGGGATGAGGGGCCGGACCCCGAAGCGGCTGACCCGTACGCCCACCAAGTCGGCGGCCGCGGCCCGTACTTTCAGAGCCAGCGGCGGGAGCTGTACCACCGGTTCATCCAGAAGCTGATGTCGATTGGCCGGGCGTACAAGTGCTTCAAGACGCCGGAGCAACTGGCGGCTGAGCGGGAACGGGCCAAGGCGGAAAAGCGTCCCTACAAGTACGACCGCACCGAATCGATCAACCTGCCGGCGAGCGTCGTGGAGCAGTACGAGCGGGAGGGGCGCCCTCACGTTGTTCGCTTCCGCATGCCCGACGCCGACGTGACCGTGCACGACCTGGTGCTGGGCGAGGTGACCATCAAGGCTGAGGAGCTGGAAGACTTCGTGATCTTAAAGTCGGACGGGTTCCCCACGTTCCACCTGGCCAACGTGGTGGACGACGCGCTGATGGGGGTGACGCACGTGCTGCGGGCGCAGGAGCACCTGATGAACACCCCCAAGCACGTGGCGATGTTCGACGCCCTGAGCATCCCCCGGCCGCAGTACGCCCACATGCCGCTGATCTTCAACGCCGATGGGACGAAGATGTCCAAGCGCGACAAGGCGAAGATGGCCCGAGCTGTGGCGCGCACGTGGCTGCTGCAGCACGGGGGTGGAGATGAAGCCATCGCTGCCTTGGCGCGGCTGGCCGGGCTTCAGGCCGACGCCCTGGCCGCGTTCATGGACAAAAAGAGTGACGAGGCCTCGATCGCGCAGGCCCTGGCCCAGCCCGCGGTGCTGAACCTGACCCTGCCCGAGATCGACGTGCACGACTTCCGCGTCAGCGGTTATCTGCCCGAGGTGATCCTGAATTACATCGCGCTGCTGGGCTGGTCGCCGGGGAAGGACATCGAGCGGTTCGACCTGGAGTTCCTCGTGCGGAACTTCGATATCGATCGGATCGGCAAGTCCAACGCCCGGTTCGACCGCGCCAAACTGCTGGCGTTCAACGCCGAAACGGTCGCGAAGCTGCCCCCGGAAGAATTTCACCAGCGGCTGCGGGAGCACGACGCGGAGTTTCAAGGCGGGCGGTACCTCCGCACGCTGGGCGAGCAGCGGTTCCGGATGTTCGCGGACTGTTACCGGGAGCGCAGCAGAACGCTTGATGAGCCGTTTCAGAACGGCCGGTTCTTCGTCACCGACGACGCGGCGCTGCAGATCGACGAGGACGCGGCTGAGAAGAACCTTCGCAAGAACCAGGGCGAGGGCCTGGCGATCCTCCAAGAACTGCAACCCCTGCTGGAGGCGTGCGGGGACTGGTCGGCCCCGTCGCTGGAGG
>JAJUHR010000052.1 GCA_029267795.1 Planctomycetota bacterium | reverse complement strand
GCGGTGCACCTGCGGTATCTGAACCCGCTGCCGAAGAACCTCGGCGAGGTCATCGCGCGGTTCAACAAGGTGCTGATCCCCGAATTGAACACCGGCCAGCTGCGGTTGCTGATCCGCGCCAAATACCTGGTGGACGCCAAGGGCCTGAACAAGGTGCAGGGCAAGCCCTTCCTCGTCGAGGAAATCGAAGAGGCGATCGACCTGATGATCAGCGGCAAGTGGGGCAAGCGCGAGTGCCTCACCCCTCGCCACCACCACGTGACGCTGGACGAGGCGTGACATCTGCGGGTCGAAGTCGAACGGGTTCGTCGGAGAAACAGTAATAACTATAGAGGCCGCTTCCGTGACCGAGTTCGGCAGGGGCCTGAGAGCAAGTGCGAAATAAAATATCGAGATTGGTAGATCGAAGACTCTTGTTGATTTGAAGGTTGATCTATGCCAGCCGATGTGGAAGTTGCTGTACTAACCGCCAAGGATTTCGCCTCTGATCAGGACGTGCGATGGTGTCCGGGCTGCGGGGACTACGCGATCCTCAATCAGGTCCGTAAGGTCTTCGCCAAGATCGGCGCCCGGCGTGAAAAGACCGTGTTCGTCTCTGGGATCGGTTGCTCCAGCCGCTTCCCGTACTACATGAGCACCTACGGGTTCCACGCCATCCACGGCCGAGCGCCCGCGATCGCCACCGGCATCAAGATGGCCAACCCCGAGCTGGACGTGTGGCTGGTCACCGGTGACGGCGACGGCCTGAGCATCGGCGGCAACCACATCCTCCATATCCTCCGCCGCAACGTGAACGTCAAGATCCTCCTCTTCAACAACCGCATCTACGGGCTGACCAAGGGCCAGTACTCGCCCACCAGCGAGGAGGGCAAGAAGACCAAGTCCAGCCCGATGGGCTCGATCGAGATGCCGCTGAGCCCCCTGGCCGTCGCCCTGGCATCCGGGGCCAGCTTCGCCGCCCGCGCGGTGGACGTGGACAAGAACCTGCCCGATGTGCTTGAGCGCGCCGCCGAACACCGCGGCTGCAGCTTCGTCGAGATCTACCAGGACTGCAATATCTTCAACCACAAGGCCTTCGACTACGCCACCGACAAGGACACCAAGCTCGACCACATCATCTACCTCGAGCACGGCAAGCCCCTGATCTTTGGCAAGAACCGCGACAAGGGCATCTGGCTCGACCGCAATGGCAAGCCCAAGATCGTTGAGCTGGGCAAGAACGGCATGTCGGAAAACGACCTGCTCGTCCACGACGAGAACGACGACAACCACGCTTACATGCTCAGCCGCATGACCCACCCCGAGTTCCCCGAGCCGATGGGCGTGTTCTACCGCATCCAGGACGACTGCTACGAGGACCTCCTGGCCGAACAGGTCCACGACGCCATCGTCGCCAAGGGCGCCGGCGACCTGAACGCCCTGTTCAACTCCGGCGAGACCTACGTCGTGCAGGGCTAAAACGTATTTCGTGGTTCCGTACGCTGCGCGGCCCACACGTACAGAAAAAAAGAAGCCCGCGGAGTGCACTCCGTGGGCTTCTAATCTTCAATCCGCGCCGGGTGCCTGGGGCTAAGCGCAGCGTGCCCCAGTTGCGTAGCGGGGTGCGTCGGGATGCCACTGGCGGCTTAACCACCGGTGCGAGCCCACGCGAATCCCGCTCGGCCGCTACCGCAGCGCAAACACCGAGCCCGGGCTGGGCACCACGAGCGTGCTGCCGGATTCGAACGCGCGCTCGCCGGTGACACAGCCGCAGATCACCCCCGCGACGAGAGCCGGGTCGAGCGTGAGCTCGCGCGGGATAGCCGCCTCATCGAAAAAGGCGCGGAGCATCGCTGTCTCCACCGCCCCCGGGGCGATCGCCACGGCGCGGACGCCGATCTCCCGGCCTTCGCGCGCGGTGCAGAGTGTGAACATGTTCACCGCCGCTTTGGCCGTGGCGTAAGCGGCCAGGTGCGGGAACGGGTCGACGCTGGACAAAGACGACACGTTGACGATCACGCCCGACCGCTGCCGGCGCAGCGTGGGCCACACGGCCGCGGTCAGATTCACAATGCTCGACACGTTCACGTCGATCGTGCGCTGCCACAGCTCGGGGGTGATCTTGTCGATGGGGGTGACGGTGCCGTAGCCGGCAACGTTGGCGATCGCGTCGATCCGCCCCAGTTCCTTCAGGGCGACTTCGACCACCGCACGGGCAGCGGCGGCGTTGGCCAGGTCGGCCGCGGCGGGGATGCAGCGGCGGGGGGTTGCCCCGGCGGCCTCGGCGCGGGCGACGGCCTGCCGGGCCGTCTCCTCGAGCCGGGCTCGATCGCGACCCACGATCAGCAGCGCGTAACCCTTGGCGGCCAGCTGCACCGCCACTTCCCGGCCGATCCCGCTGCTGGCCCCGGTCACAATCGCCGTTTTGTGCTCGTTCATGCTACGGGTATCAACTAGACGCACCGACGGCCACGGGTTCTTCGATCACGCGCCAGCGCGCACCGTCGCGCTGCACCCGGCGGTACAGCGTGTCCCGCTCCACCGGCTCGAACCCCGCTTCGCATACCGCTCGCCGCAGGTCCGCGACGCTCACCTCCTGATGCGTGTCCGCGCCGCCGACCTTGGTGATGTCGTACCACACCACGGTCCCGTCGATGTCGTCCACCCCGAATTGCAGGGCCAACTGGCTCAGCCCCAGCGTCTGCATGACCCAGAACGCCTTGACGTGCGCGAAGTTGTCCAGCATCAGCCGGCACACGGCCAGCATCTTCAGGTCGTCCAGGCCGCTGGGCCCGGGCAGGTGTTGCAACTGGGAGTCGTCCGGCACGAACGGCAGGGGGATCACCGTCTGGAACCGACCCGGGTGGTTCCCCCCGACGGCCTCGTCTTGAGCCTCCCGCAGCATGCACAGGTGGTGCACCCGGTCTTCCAGCGACTCGACGTGCCCGTACAGGATCGTCGCGTTGGACATCAGCCCCAGCGCGTGGGCGGTTCGATGGACCTGGAGCCACTGGTCCGAGCGAATCTTGCCCTTGAACGCCTCGTCGTGCACGCGGTCGTCGAACACCTCGGCTCCCCCGCCCGGCAGCGAGCCCAGGCCCGCCTCTTTTAATTCGCATAGCACCTGGTCGATCCGGTGCGGCCGACCGCTGATCCGCGCCAGGTGCACCACCTCCACCGCGGTAAACGCCTTGATATGCAGCGTCGGGGCGGCCTCCCGGATCGCCCGGAGCATCTCGGTGTAGTAGCTCAGCGGCAGCCAAGGGTGCAGACCGCCGACGATGTGCATCTCCGTGGCCCCGGCCTCCGAGGCTCGCCGCGCCTGCTGGGCGATCTGCTCAATCGAAAACTCGTACGCCCCGTCCTGACCCTTCTTGCGGAAAAACGAGCAGAACTTGCAGCTGAGCGCACAGATATTCGAGTAGTTCAGGTGGCGGTTAACGTTGTAATACGCCCTGCGGCCATGCAGCTTCTGCCGCACGTGGTCCGCCAATTCCCCGATCGTCCAGAGGTCCCGGCTGCGCAGCAGCGTCAGGCCGTCGGCGGCGCTGAGGCGCTGGCCGGTGCGCACCTTCTCGGCGATGGGTTTCAAGTCAAAATCCATGGGTTCACTGTCGGGTGTCGGGCGCCGATCCCCCCGGTTCGATTTTCATAAGATATGCTCCAGCGGCCCGGTGTGCACAGCCCCCCGGCGGGGGGCTCGATCGGCGGTCGTCCCAGCCGCAAGCGCGGTTTGACAATCCTCGGCTTGCGAAGACACTACCGGGTACATGCGGATCGTCGGGCACGGCATCGACCTAGTGGAAATCGAGCGCGTGGCGAAGCTCTGGGAGGAGTTCGGCGAACGTTTTTTAAGCCGTTGCTTCACCCAGGCGGAACGCGAATACGCCCGCGATAAACGCCGCCAGATCGAGCACCTGGCCGGCCGGTTCGCCGCCAAGGAGGCCATCCTCAAAGCCTTGGGCACCGGCTGGCGCAATGGCATCGCGTGGACGGACGTCGAGATCCAGCGCGAGCCGTCGGGTAAGCCGAAAGTGGTCCTGCACGGCCAGGGCCTGCGTGTAGCGGAGGAATTGGGCATCGACCAGTGGTGGATCAGCATCAGCCACATCGCCACGCACGCCACAGCCAGCGCGATCGGCGTGGCGACGGAGTCTACGCAGCAGGGCTGACCGTCCGGCCGCGCGTCCAGAATCCGCCTCTGCGGCCCGGAAGGGCCTGCGAACGTTCAAGACACGGTGCGGAAACGCCTGCCCGCGCCGAGATTGTGGGGTAACCATGCCATTACGTCGCCGAGGTGGGCTGGCTCCTTATGAGGTGATGCAGAAGGTCTCCACGGGCGGGGGTGACGATGCCGCGCCGCCCCGGGATCAACGCCCCGCGACGCTGAGCGTCAGCCCGACGCTGGCCCCGGCCCCGGTGGAGCTTGCCCCCGCTTCCGGCGCCGGCGTTGCACCCGCCTCCCCTTGGCGGTTTTGGGAAAGCGGCCAGCCCCCGATCGTATTCCGCTTGCCCAACGGCGCGGTGTGGCTCCTGGCCCTGGGCCTCGTGGGACTGATCCTGCTGAGCTACTGGGTCGGGATTTGGCGGGGGTACCGCCGGGCAGAACGCGACTTTCACGCCGGCGCGGTGACGACCAGCCAAGCGGGCCACGTGCCGTCGTTGGCGGCTCCCACAGTGGTCGGCACCCAGGCGGGCCCTGCGCCGACGCGCACCAGCCCCGCTCTCCAGCCCACGCCGGGCGATCTGCCGCTGCTGCTCAAGGGCACTGGCGAACCCAGGGCGGTCGGTCTAAACTATTTCGTTTTGGCCCACTACCCCCAGGCCGACGCGGAGCGGCTGGTCCTGTTCCTCGCCAGCCAGGGGGTCGAGGCCGCAGCGGTGCGGGGCCCGGACCAACGCCTGTTCCAGGTGATCGCGTTGCGGGGCTTTGTCCGAGAAGAACTGACCAGCTCCGCCCGCCAGCAACTGGAGCAGGCGCTACGCCAACTGGGCCGGGCCTGGAGCAGCCAGAAATTGGGCCCGGATTTTTCCAAGAGCGGGATCTACCTCGACCTGTTCGAGGGAGAGCCGATCGCAGAGAGTATTACCAAGGCGAACCAGCCATGAGCATCGATCGCAGCCTCAAGAGCGCTTCGAACCTCAGCCGCCACTGCAACGTGTTGTCGCGCGCGGAACGCATCGCCAAACTCGCGGTCAGGGGTAAGTTCGACCTGGCCGGCGGCGATCCGCTGGGGCTTCCCAAGGTGGCCAACCGCAAGGTCGCCACCGGTGGCAAGACCGCCAAGAAAGCCGCCGCAGCCGCCGAGGCCGGCGCCGCCGCTCCCGCCGCCGCGGGCGCCGCCCCTGCAGCCGCCGCCGCTCCCGGTGCCGCAGCCCCAGCCAAAGCCGCCGCGCCGGCTGCCAAGGGCGCCGCAAAGAAGGCCTGATCGGTCGCGTTTTTCGCTTGGTCGTAGCCTCGCCCGGGCGGAGGTAGTGGGGGCCCGGCACAGCGATGCCCCCCGGGGCTTGCCTTCCCGCACGTTACCCCTTGCCGGTCAGCCGCAGCAACCGTGGCCCACGCCCGCAGCCGCCTTCCACCCGCCGCCCATGTTCGACCCACAGCGATACATCAGCAGCCGGGCACGCGCGATCGACGCGTCGGGCATCCGCCGCGTGTTCGACCTGGCCGCGAAACTCAAAGACCCGATCAACCTCTCGATCGGCCAGCCGCACTTCCGCGTGCCCCAGCCTATCGCAGACGCAGCGATCCAGGCGATCCAACGGGGCTTCAACCAGTACACCCCTACGCAGGGCGCCGCGTCTCTCCGCGACAAACTGATGCAGCGTCTCGCCGAAGAGTTCCCCGATTGGGGCGCCCCGGGCGACGAACCGGGCTTGCTCATCACCTCCGGCGTCTCCGGTGGCCTGATGCTGGCCTTGCTCGCGTGCGTCGGCCCCGGCGACGAGGTGATCGTCCCGGACCCGTATTTCGTTTCGTACCGCCATCTGGTCGCCCTGGTCGGCGCCACAGCGGTGTACGTGGATACCTATCCGGATTTCCAGATCACCCCCCAGCGCATCGAGCCGCACGTCACCCCCCGCACGAAGCTGCTGCTGTTCAACACGCCCTCGAACCCCACCGGCGTCGTCGCGACCGACCCGAGCTGCCGAGGCCTCGTCGAGCTGGCGCAGCAGCGGAACTTTCTCATTCTTTCCGACGAAATCTACGACGCGTTCTGCTACGAAAAAATCGAGCGCCCCGCGGGCAGCGGCGTGTTGCGTTGTCCGTCCCCAGCGGCCTACACGAATAACCTCCTCCTGCTCCGCGGCTTTTCCAAGACCTATGGCATGACCGGCTGGCGCCTCGGCTACGCGGCCGGCCCCAGGCCGATCATCGAGCAGATGACCAAGCTCCAGCAGTATTCGTTCGTCTGCGCCCCCTCGATGGTCCAGCTGGCGGGCGTGGCGGCCCTGGACGTGGACATGACCGAGCACATCGACGCCTACCTCCGCAAGCGCGACCGCCTCGTCGAGCGCCTCTCGCCAGCCTATGAGCTGACCCTACCCGGCGGGGCGTTCTACGCCTTCCCCAAAGTCCCGCCTCACCTGGGCCTGACCGCCACCCAGTTCGTCGAACGAGCCATCGCCCGCGGCCTGCTGATCATCCCCGGCTCGGTCTTCAGCAGCCGCGACACGCATTTCCGCATCAGCTATGCCTGCGACGACGCCACGCTCGACCGCGGCCTGGATCTGCTGCTGGAACTGGCCGAAGGCTGACGTCGTTTTCGACTTTCCAGCCCCGCCTCCGGGGGTGCCACCGCTTGCTGACGCGACTCACCGGGGGGGTGCCACCGCTTGCTTGCAAGCGGTGTCGCAACAGCAATCCACCACAGGCTAAAGTGAACCCGCTCCAGCCCCGCGTGGCAACGCGAGGTTGGGCCCCGTGAAATTCGCTCACTCGATCACAGCACCGTGCTGGCCTCGGCGGGCAGGTGCACGATCTGGCCCCCGTCGGTGCGAAGGATCAACCCCGCCAAGGGATCGATGTCGATTACCTGACCGCTCAGCGTCTGGCCGTTCGTTTGCACATGGACCCGCCCGCCCAGCATGGGGCAGCGGCGTCGCCACTCGTTCAAGAGGGGGGTCACGTCTTCTTGGGTCAGGGCCCGATCCAACTCCCGCACCGCCGCGGCGATCACCCGCAGCCGCTCGACATGAACACCCTGCAGAATCAGGCTCGTGAACCGCCCGCGCCACGGGGCCGCCCCCGCGGGCAGGTGCTCCGGCCGTAGGGCCACGTTGACCCCCACACCGATCACCGCCGCCACGCCCCCGGGCATCGCCGGCGTCTGGAACGCCTCGACCAGGATGCCCGCCACTTTTTGACCGTGGATCAACAAATCATTGGGCCATTTGATCGTCACCGGGATCTGGGGAATCCGGGGAATCCGGGGGATCCGGGGGTCACCCGCCACCGCTTCGATCGCTCGGGCCACCGCCACCGCAGTCACCAGCGTCAGCCGATCGATCGACCCCTGACCCGCCAGGTTCGCAGGGACGCGGTGGGCCATGCTAAAGATCGCGCCCGTGCCCGCGGGCGCTACCCACGTGCGGCCCAACCGCCCCCGGCCGGCGGTCTGTTCCTCCGCCACCGCCACCGCCCCGTCCGCCGCCCAGCCGTAGCTTTCCACGATCCGGCGGACCACGTCCTGCGTGCTGCCGACGCGACGGTAAACCTCGATCACCCGCCGAGGGTTGGCCCCGCACGACCACCGTAGATAGTCCAGCCACACGGGCAGGGGTGCCTCTCCCAGCGCTACCCCGCCGGTCGGGTGCGACTCGATCGGGCACCCCGCGGCTCGCAACCGGCCCAATTCCTTTATCACGACCGAGGACGCAAGGCCCAGCCGCTCCGCCAGGGCTTCGACCGCCACCGGTTCCCGCCGCTGGAGCAGCGCATCAAGCAGGGGGGCGCACACTTGCAGAGGCGGGGACAGATCGGCCGACAAGCCAGCATGCCCGCCTAGCCCCTCGGGTTGGATCGACTGCGGGTTCACACGATGTCCAGACCCAGGTCCAGAGCCGGCGCCGAGTGCGTGATCGCCCCCACCGAGATGCGGTCCACCCCCGTCAGCGCGATCTGCCGCACGTTTTGCAGGGTGACGCCCCCGCTGGCCTCCAGTTGAACGTGCGGGGCGAGCAGGTATCGGATCTCCACCGCCTCTTGGATCTGGTCCAGGGGCATGTTGTCCAGCAGCACCACGTCGATGCCGGCAGGCACGTCCTCAAGCACCCGTTCGAGTTGATCCAGCGAGTCCACCTCCACCTCGATAAACGCCGGCGGGGGGGACAAGCCTCCCACCTTCTTGACCAGCTCCTGCAGCGCCTGGCCGAGCTGCCCGGGCGCGACCTGGGCGATGTGGTTGTCTTTCACCAGCACCGCGTCGTAAAGCCCGAAGCGGTGGTTGTGCCCGCCCCCGCACGCCACCGCGTATTTCTCCAGCGCCCGCAGCCCCGGCAGGGTCTTACGCGTGTCGTAGATTTTCGCCCGCGTCCCCGCGACGGCCTGGACGAACCGGTGGGTCAGCGTCGCCACGCCGCTTAAGTGCGTCAGGAAATTCAGCGCCACGCGTTCCACCGCCAGCACGCCGCGCATCGACCCGGTTAACCGGGCCACCACACCACCCATTTCGACCGCTTGGCCGTCCTGGGCGCCGCCGCGCACCTCCACAGGCGGCGACCCCCGCAGCGCCGTGTTGTACACCTCGACGATCGCCGCCAGCAACGCCACCCCCGCCAGCCTGCCGGGTTGTCGGGCGCGAACCACCGCCTCGCAGCTGTGCCCCGCGGGGATCAACTGCTCGCTCGTCACGTCCACGCCCCGGGGCCCCAGGTCCTCTTCCCGGGCACGCGCGATCAGCTCCCGCAATTGGGTCGGGCTGACGAAGCCCTCCAGCCGCGGCCAGCCAGCGCCGTTTTGAAACAAAGGGTTGGACATCGACCTCGATCGGATTCACCCCGATGGCCCGGCCCAGTCAAGCACCGTTCGCCGTGGAGCGCCGCTTCACGAAACCCACACCATATCGCCCTTGGCCCGCCGGTACAAAACGGACCTCGTCCCCGGGCTGGACCCCGTGCGCGTCGAAGTAAGCCCCCCAGCCCCGCCAGCGGATCAGACAACTCCCCAGCACCTCGGTGGTGATCAACCTGCCGTCAGGCAAGGTCAATTCCAAAGGCTTCCCCGCCGGGCGGC
>JAJUHR010000107.1 GCA_029267795.1 Planctomycetota bacterium | reverse complement strand
CAACCCGGCGCTGGCGAAGGTCCTGAAGATCCTGGGGTACGACATCCGCTACACCCATGGGCGGGGAGCGTACCTGTACGACGAGAAGGGCCAGCGTTACATCGACTGCCTCGGCGGGTACGCGGTGTTCAGCTGCGGCAGAAATCACCCCACCATCCGCGACGCGATCAAACAGGCGATGGACCTGGACCTGCCGAACCTGATCAAGATGGGCACCTCGCGGCTGTCGGGGATCCTCGCCAAGCAGCTGATCGAGATCGCTCCCGGTGAACTGAACACCGTGTTTTTTACCAACAGCGGCGCCGAGGGTGTGGAGACGGCCTTGAAGTACGCCAGGGCGGCGACGGGCCGGCCACGGATCGTGCATTGCGAAAAGGGGTTCCATGGCCTGACGCTGGGGTCGCTGTCGATCAACGGCAACGGCGAGTTCCGCCAGGGGTTCGGGCCGCTGCTGCAGCACTGCACGGCGATCCCATTCAACGATCTGGCGGCACTGGAAGCGGAGCTGGCCAAGGGCGATGTGGCCGGGTTTATCGTCGAGCCGATCCAGGGCAAGGGGGTGAACCTTCCTAGCGACGGCTATCTTCCCGGGGCGGCGGAGCTGTGCCACAAGCACGGGGCGGTGTTCATTGCCGACGAGGTACAGACCGGCTTCGGCCGCACGGGCAGGATGTTCGCGGTGGAGCACTGGGGCGTCGAGCCGGACGTGATGGTCACCGCCAAGGCGCTTTCCGGCGGGTATGTGCCGGTGGGGGCCGTGTTCAGCAAGCGCTGGATCCACGACAAGGTGTTCTCCAGCCTGGATCGCTGTGTGGTGCACTCGACGACTTTCGGGCAGAACGACTTGGCGATGGCGGCTGGGCTGGCGTCGCTGCATGTCTTGCGTCAGGAGAGGCTGGTCGAGAACTCGGCGCGGATGGGCGAGCGGTTGCTGGGTCGGCTCCGCACGATGGTGGACCGGTACGAGCTGGTGAAGGAGGCTCGGGGCAAGGGGTTGATGATCGCTGTGGAGTTTGGGCCCCCGCGGGGAGCGCTGAGCCTGGGCCTGAAGATGGGCTGGTCGCTGCTGCACAACCTCGACCAAAGCCTGTTCTGCCAGGCGATCCTGGTTCCGCTGCTGGTAGACCATCACATCCTTGCCCAGGTGGCGGGGCATCACCAGGACGTCATCAAGCTGATCCCGCCCCTGGTGCTTACCGAGCGGGATGTCGACCAGATTGCCGACGCGTTCGAACAGGTAGTCGCTTCGTGCCACCGGTTCCCTGGGCCGGTATGGGAGGTGGGTAAGAGGCTCGGCGGCCAGGCGCTTAGGCGCTCCGTCAAACCTGTGGCCGCTCACACCTGACGGCTGCACCACCGCGTCCCATACCCGCCGGGGAGCGCGCCGGTTCCAAAAACGATTCATATCAATTAAGTTTTGTTTTAAGCAGTGGTTATTGTGAATAGTCCCGCGAATCAAGCCGCATGAGGCGAGCTTGACCCATCATTATCTCTTTGTTGCCGAGCCGTCGGACCCGTCTGTTCAGATGGACTTTTGGCCAATAGTGGCCGATGCCTTGGAGGTCAGGCGACCAGGGATGGGGTCCCGCCTTCAGAGGCGAGGTACACCTGCCCGGAAGGTGGTCCAGTCGGCGTTCGGGTCGATCTTTTCGGGTTCTCTGGGGCCTGCGAGTGGACGCCTTAAGGGGCATGGGCTGCCCGGGTGGCCTCTCGTCGATCCGGAGGGGGGCTCGACTTTGCAGATCGATGCTTCGGCGATCGATGTCCTTTGGGTGCTCACCTGCACCATCCTGGTCTTCGTCATGCAGGCGGGGTTTTGTTGCCTCGAATGCGGGTTGGTCCGCGCCAAGAACAGCATCAACGTCGCGATCAAGAACCTGATCGATTTCTGCATCGCCGCGGGGGCCTTTTGGGCGGTCGGCTATGCGTTGATGTTCGGCCAAACCAGCGGCGGCTGGGTGGGCACCACGGGGTTTTTCTTTAGCGGGCAAACGACGGCTTGGCTGACCGCATTTTTCTTCTTTCAACTGGTGTTTTGTGGCACGTCCACGACGATCGTCTCAGGGGCCGTGGCGGAACGGATGCGTTTTTCAGCTTACGTAGCGGTTTCGCTGATCGTGTCGGCGTTGATTTACCCGCTGATCGGGCATTGGGCCTGGGGCGGGGCAGACATCGGGTCGAGGACCGGTTGGCTCAACAGCCGGGGGTTCATCGACTTCGCGGGCTCTACGGTGGTTCACTCCACCGGTGGCTGGGTGTCGCTAGCCAGCGTCCTCGTCTTGGGCCCGCGCACCGGTCGCTTCGACGACCAGACCAAGCCGATTCACGGCCACAACCTGCCGATGTCCACCCTCGGCGTGCTGCTGCTGTGGCTGGGGTGGTTCGGGTTCAATGGCGGCAGCGAGCTGAGGTTTTCTGACCGCGTGCCGGGCATCTTGGTCAACACGTGCCTGGGCGGGGCGGTCGGCGCCAACACGGCTCTGTTCATCTCGTGGGCGTGGGAGCGCCGGCCCAGCGTTGAACACGTGATGAACGGCGCCCTGGCGGGGTTGGTCGCCGTGACCGCCTCTTGCCATATCGTCACGCCGCTGCAGGCTTCGATCATCGGGGCGGGTGGCGGTGTGGCGTACCTGCTTGGCGACGTGCTGCTGCGGCGGCTTCGAATCGACGACGCCGTCGGCGCCGTGCCCGTCCATGCCTTCGGTGGCGTCTGGGGCACGCTCGCGGTGGCCCTGTGCTGCGACCCAGCCCAGTGGGGCACGGGCCTGACACGCTGGGAGCAGTTGCTGATCCAGGTCCAGGGGGTGGGGGCGTGCTTCGCTTGGGCTTTCGGCGGCGGGTTCTTGATCCTTCAGCTGCTCAACCAGGTGCTGCCCCTGCGGGTGAGCATACACGGGGAGCGCGTCGGGCTGAACATCGCCGAACACGGCTCCTCCACCGAACTGATCGACCTGCTCGCCGAGATGGAACTGCATCGACAAACCGGCGACTTTTCGCAACCCGTGCCTGTGGACCCGCATACCGAGGTCGGCTCGATCGCCGCCCAATACAACCGCGTGTTGCGGGAGGTGAACCTGACGACCAAGAAGCTGTCCCACGCTGTGATCGATGCGGAGCAGTCTCGCGACAAACTCCAGCAAACGATCCAGGAGTTGGAGGAGTTCAACCGACTGGCGGTGGGCCGCGAGCTGCGCATGGTCGAACTCAAGAGGCAGATCAACGACCTGTCCCGGGAGCTGGGACTGCCCCCGCGGTACGATCTCACGTTCGAACAGGCCGAGAAACAGAGCCGTTCGAATGACGCGTCGGTGCACGGATCACCAAGCGAAGGGGAGCCTCGCCCCTGCGGCTAGCCCCCTTCGGACGGGTAGTGTGGTAGCGGTGGCACACGCCGGACCCGAGGACCTGTTCGAATGACCCTCAGTCGGCCGACAGACCATCGATCGCCCCTGGCGCGGCTCTTCTCACGGGTCGCTCGGATCGGGCTGGACCTGCTGTATGAACGCACGATCGTCGTCTTGACCGTGCTGCTGATTGTGGGCATCGCGACGATGTTCTGGCACCTGTCCCGGTTGTCCACGGCCTTGATGGAAAACACCGCGATCAAGAACGCCGAGCTGTTCTCCAAAGCATTAGCCGAGGTCCGCACGTTGTATACCAACGAGGTGGTGATGCGGGCCCGTCAACAGGGGATCCCCGTGACCCACGACTACGCGACTAGGCCGGACGCGATCCCCCTGCCCGCGACCTTCAGCATGGAACTGGGCAAGCGGATCGGGCAACAGGCCTCCGGCACGCTCGTGCGGCTGTACAGCGACCACCCCTTCCCTTGGCGGAAAGAAGAGGGGGGAGCGCACGATCAGTTCGAGCGAGACGCCTTGGCCGAGCTGCGGAAAAACCCCGACCTGCCGTTCTACCGGTTCGAGACCTATCAGGGTCGGCCGTCGATCCGTTACGCCACCGCGGACAAGATGCGTGCCCGCTGCGTCGAATGCCACAACACCCACCCCGAGAGCCCCAAGACCGATTGGAAGGAGGGGGACGTTCGCGGGGTGCTTGAGCTGATCCACCCCCTGGACCACGTCAGGGATCAGGTGCGCGCCGGCCTGCAGGGAACCGTGGTCATCATGCTGGGCATGAGCTCGGTGGGATTGGCGGGGTTGGTGCTGGTGTTCGGCAAGATCCGCCAGGGCTCCGAGCGGGTGCACGCGGCCAACCGCCAGTTGCACCGGGCCATCCACTCCCTGGACCGCAAGAACGAGGAGCTCGAGGCCGCCACGCGGGTGGTGGAGCTGACGAACCGGTCCCTGAGGCAGCGTGCCGAGGACCTCGAGGCCGCCCGCCGGGCCGCGATGAACATGATGCAGGACATGGACGAGGCGCAACGCCTCGCCGACGGGGCGAACCGGGCCAAGAGCGAGTTTTTGGCGAACATGAGCCACGAGATCCGCACCCCGATGACGGCGATCATGGGGTATACGGAGCTGTTGCTGGACGCGGGGCAGACGTGGAGCGAGAGGCTGAACTGCGTGCAGATCATCCGCCGCAACGGGGATCACCTGATCAGCCTGATCAACGACATCCTGGACTTGTCGAAGATCGAGGCGGGGAAGATGACGGTGGAGCGGGTGGCGTGCTCGCCGGGGCGGATCATCCTGGAAGTGGTGTCGCTGATGCAGCCGCGAGCGTTCGGGAAGAACCTGGGGTTGGAGGCGAAATTTACGGGCCCGGTGCCGGAGGTGATCCGCAGCGACCCGACACGGCTGAGACAGATCCTGGTGAACCTAGTGGGTAACGCGATCAAGTTCACGGAGACGGGGGGTGTGCGGGTCGAGGCGGAACTGGGAGAGGCGGGGGGCGAACCGCGGTTACGTGTGCGGGTGGTGGACACGGGGATCGGGATGACGGCGGAGCAGATGTCGAGGCTGTTCCAGCCGTTCACGCAGGCGGATACGTCGACGACGCGGCGCTTCGGGGGCACAGGGCTGGGGTTGACGATCACGAAGCGGCTGGCGCAGATGCTGGGGGGCGACGTGACGGTGCAGAGCGAGCCGGGCCGGGGCAGCGCGTTCACGCTCACGGTGGAGACAGGCCCACTGGAGGGGGTGCGGCTGCTCGAAAGGCCGAGCGAGGTGGGGGCGGCAGGCACTTGGGAGACAGTGGGGCAGGGTGGGGCCGGCAACGACTCGGCGCCCCGGCTGAAGGGGCGGGTGTTGCTGGCGGAAGACGGGCCGGACAACCAGCGACTGATCTCGCACCACTTGAGGCGGGCAGGGGTGCAGGTGACGGTGGCGGACAACGGCCGGACGGCGTACGAGAAGGCAGTATCGGCGTGGGAAGCGGGGGAGCCGTACGACGTCATCCTGATGGATATGCAGATGCCGGAGCTGGACGGATATGGGGCAACGCGGATGCTCAGGGAACGGGGGTACGGGGGGGTGATCCTGGCACTGACGGCCCACGCGATGTCGGGGGACCGGGAGAAGTGCTTGACGGCCGGCTGCGACGACTACGCCACCAAACCGATCGACGCAGGGAAGCTCATCACGTTGATCGAGTCGTACATGAACAAGGCCAACCGAGCCCCAAGACGGCCTTGAAAAGTGAGCTGGGAGTTGCGGCCTTGGCGTCGTTGAGGCGAACCCCTTCCACACCGATGCAAATACAGTCGAAGGACCCAACAACAGCCGAGCGTGCTCGCAAGAGGCCCACGAGGTTTACCGTACGCGACCGGGAACCCGGCGAAGCAGACCCGGCACCGGGAATGGGCGATACAGGGCTCGAACCTGTGACCTCTTCCTTGTAAGGGAAGCGCTCTAGCCAACTGAGCTAATCGCCCCAAGATGGGCCCTATCCGGCAAGCAGCAGGGATTTCTTCGGTGTGCGCGCCCGACGTCGCAGGCTGGGGCGGCCACCAGAATCGGTCGATGCCATGGTAATTCGTTCTCGGCCTGCCCCCATCATACAACTTTGGGATTTTGGGGATTTTAGAACCGGTTTTGAAACCCCTCTCCCCTTCTTGAGGAGAGGCCGGGTGAGGCGATGAAACTCCCGGCAAATCATCGATCCATCCCTCATCCGAAGCCCTCTGTTGAGTCGGGAAGGGGGTTATCAACTGCACCCAGTTCGATCGGTTCCCGCCGAAGTGCGACAGAACTTTAAGATCGCGGGCGTGCGGTTGGGGCAGGGCAACCCTTCCGGGGAGGCAGGTTCGACTACACTTCAAGCGTGAGCGATCGACTGCCTAGGGATTTTTACCGGCGCGACCCGGTTGAGCTGGCGACGGCACTGCTGGGCCAGAGGCTTGTGCGCGTTCACGACGGGGCATGCCTGACGGGTTTGATCGTCGAAGTCGAGGCGTACCTGGGTGTCCCGGACCGCGCGGCCCACACCTACGCAGGCCGGCGCACGATCCGCAACGCTTCCATGTGGAGGGAGGGCGGGCACGCGTACGTGTACTTCACCT
>JAJUHR010000145.1 GCA_029267795.1 Planctomycetota bacterium | reverse complement strand
TTCGGTCGGGCACCGGGTGGAAGATTTGGCGACAGAGCTGGGGGTGCAGAGCCACGGGGTCGAGGCGGACGCCAGCCCGACTTGGGTGGTGCTCGATTTCGTGGACGTGATGGTGCACCTCTTCGAGCCCGCCTCCCGGGCGCACTATGACCTGGAGATGATGTGGGGGGACGCCCCTAAGGTGGATTGGCGCTGAGCGGGTGAAGGTCACCGGTTCAAGGTTCTGCAGGCTCAGGGGTTGCTCAGGGGGGAAACCGCGGGTTTCCACCCGCAGCGGATTGTTTTCACTTGCGGCTGGTTTTTAGGGGGCGACCGAGACGGTGACAGTGAGTTTGTCGACGAGGACGCGGACGGAGCCGGTAAACTCGAACTGGCGGGTGCCGCCGGCGTGGTCGCGGATGGCGCGGACGAGAGGGCGCAGCGCGCGGAGGGAGAGGTGATCGGCGGGCACACCGGCGGTCAGGAGCGAGCGGCGGAGCAAGCCACAGAGCACGATGGGGTGCCAGCGGCGGGCGGCGGCGCGGCTGAAGGTCGCCCGGCCGTCGTGGCGGATCAGCGCCCCCTCGGCTTGGCCCACGGCTCGATCGATCAGCCGGCCGACTTGGCGGAGATGGTCGGCCAGGGCCACGGCGCGGCCAGCGGCGTCGGGACGCAGCGCACGCAGGATGGGGACCACTTCGTGTCGCAGGCGGTTGCGTGTCCGGGCGAGGTCGACGTTGGTGTGGTCCTCGTGCCAGGTTTGCCCCAGGGTATGGAGGTAGCCGTGCACCGCGGGGCGGTCCACGGCGAGCATCGGACGGATCAGGAATAACGCAGAGGCGTGCTCGGGCGTGCCGAGGAGCTTTCGCCTCCAAGGCATGGCGGCCAGCCCCTGGATGGAAGAGCCGCGGAGCAGCCGCATCAGGACGGTCTCGAGCTGGTCGTCGGCGTGGTGGGCGGTGACGAGGTAGCGGGCGCCGGCGGACCTAGCCATATCGTCGAGGGCGGCGTAGCGGGCAAGGCGGGCGCGGGCTTCGAGGTTGCCTAGGGAGGCGACGAGGCTTAGGTCCGCGCGCAGGAAGGGGAGCGAGAGGCTCTGCGCCAGGCGGGCGACGAACTGGGCGTCGGACTCGGCCTGGGCGCGCAGGTGGTGCTGGACGTGGGCGACGGTGAGCACGAGCTGCCACCGTCGTCGCGGCGCCAGCGCAGCCAGGGCCCGCAGCAGCGCCACGGAATCCGCCCCGCCGCTGACCGCCACGAGCAGGCTCGCGGCAGGGGGGATGCGGCAGCGTCGCCGCAGAGCTCGAGCGACAGCTTTGACGAACGGGTGCTGGTGGGGCATGATGGGCTGGGGTGAGGTCATCGCCCTCTGATCTTACCGCGGTGGAACCCCGCCGAGACCGGGCGTTCCCCTTCGTGGCCCCCTATCGCTGCTCAGATGCCTACGCTAGCCGGCTGGTCATTTGGGATTGGGGTGTGGCTCCCAGGATGGGGCTGGGGGGTTTTGGACTTCCAGAATTCCCTGCTGCTGCTGGGGCTGGTGATGGTGACGATTTCGCTGATGATGCGGGCGCGCAAGCGTCGGATGCGGCAAGAGCCACCGCTGACGGCGCGGGAACAGGTGGAGCGGATGAAGCAGGCTCGGGGGATGCGGGGCGACTTGGAAGAGCTGATGGTGGAGATCGAACAGCTGACCAAGCGGTTCGGGGCCCAGCTGGATGCCAAGACGATGCAGCTGGAGAAGATGCTGCGAGACGCCGAGGCGATGGTGACGCGGCTGGAGGAGCTGCGACGAACGGCCTCGGGGGCCCGGGGAAATACGCACGCGGGTGAAGCCGAGGGGGCGGCGACTTCGCAGGCACCCGGGGGCGAACCAGTGCTGGAGGGGACCGGCGAGGTTGGTCCGTTGCAATCGATTGGGGCAGCGGATGACCCCGCGGACCCGATGGCGCGGTCGGTCTACGAACTGGCGGATCAGGGGTTAGACGCGGCGCAGATCGCCCGGCGGCTGAACGAACACGTCGGGAAAGTGGAGTTGATCCTCGCGCTGCGAAACGCGGGGTGAGGTCCGTGTGTTCGAAGCGGGTGATCGTTCCCCCCGCCGTTGCGCACAAGGGCGATCCACGGACGGCCTGCCGCAGTGCTCAGCGTGCGTGGGCAGTACAATGAAGAGCCGGCGTCGCTTGGGGTCCATGGCGTGGTCGTGTGAGGCGGTGGACCCGCGGTGCGTGGTGCTGGCTTCGAGGTTCCGATGATCCAAGGCACGTTGACAGCGATGGTGACGCCCTTCAAGGGGGGCGAGGTGGATTACGAGCGGCTGACCGCGCACGTGCGGTTTCAGATCGCGGCGGGGGTCGACGGGTTGGTGCCGGTCGGCACGACGGGTGAGTCACCGACGCTCAGCCACGAGGAGCACCAGCGGGTCATCGAGCACGTGGTGCAGGCGGCCGGCGGGGGGGTGAAGGTGGTTGCGGGGACAGGTTCGAACGCCACCAGCGAAGCGCTGTCGCTGACCCGGCATGCCAAACAGGTGGGCGCCGACGCCGCGTTGATGGTGAACCCGTATTACAACAAGCCGACCCAGGAGGGGATGTACCGGCACTTCATGACGATCGCCGACGCGGTGGATATCCCGATCGTGCTGTACAACATCCCCGGGCGGACCGGGGTGACGATGAACCCGGCCACGGTGGCGCGGCTGGCGGCTCACCCGAACATCGTGGCGATCAAGGAGGCCACCGGGTCGCTGGACATCGCGTCGGAGATCGCATCCCTGTGCGGGGTGACGATCCTGTCGGGGGACGACTCGCTGACCTTGCCGATCGCCAGCATCGGGGGCAAAGGGGTGATCAGCGTGCTTTCGAACCTGGTGCCGCAGCGGGTCAAGGCGCTGGTGGACGCGGCGCTGGGCGGGGACTTCGCTACGGCCCGGCGACACCACCTGGAACTATTCCCCCTGTTCAAGGGCATGTTCGTCGAGACCAATCCGATCCCGATCAAGACGGCGATGGCGATGCTGGGGCACGACACGGGCGAGCTGCGGCTGCCGCTGTGCGAGATGTCAGCAGCGAACAAGAAACACCTGGAACACCTGCTCCGCGAGCACGGCCTGCTTCAGTAAACGGGGCAGCTGCTGCGATCGCGCCGAATCCAACGGAAGATTGGCCGTCCCTCGGGCTTAGCCCGAAAGCTTTATTGTGGGATAACGCCGCCAGGCCGGGCGGGATTTACATCCCGTGCGCGGCGGCGACGGCGCGGTTGGTCAGCCGACCGTCCTTCATGTTCAACGCAGAGGCGAAGGCGGGGACCTCAGCGGCGAGGCGGTCGATGCCTACGTCCGCCAGTTGCAGTGCGTAGGGTTGGGTGGCGTGGCAGAGGGCCTGGGTGCTGGTACGGCCGACGGCGCCGGGCATATTGGTCACGCAGTAGTGGATGACCCCATCGACCTCGTAGACGGGCTGCTCGTGCGTGGTGGGACGCGAGGTCTCGAAGCAGCCGCCCTGATCGATGCCCACGTCGACGACGACGGCCCCGGGCTTCATCTGCCGCAGCAGGTCGCGCGGAATCAGGATGGGGGTGCGGCCGCCGGGGATGAGCACCGCCCCGATGATCAGGTCGGCCTGGAGGGCGTGCTCGCGGACGGCGTGGGGGTCGGAATAGACCGTGTGGACGTTGGGGGGCATGACGGCGTCCAGGTGGCGCAGGCGGTCGAGGTTGATATCCATGACCACCACGTGGGCGCCCAAGCCGGCGGCGACGCGGGCGGCGTTCGTGCCCACGACTCCGGCCCCGAGGACCAGCACCGTCCCGGGCTCGACACCGGAGACCCCGCCCAGCAGGATGCCGCGACCCTTCATCGGGCGCTCGAGATACTTGGCGCCTTCCTGGATGCTCATGCGCCCGGCGACCTCGCTCATCGGGGTTAGCAGCGGCAGCTTGCCGTTGGAGTCGGTTAGCGTCTCGTAGGCCACCGCCGTGATCTTGGCTCGCAGGCAGGCCTCGGTCAGGGCGCGGTCGGCCGCGAAGTGAAAGTACGTAAAGACCACTTGGCCCGGGCGGAGCATGGCTAGCTCATTGGCCGTCGGCTCCTTGACCTTGACGATCGTGTCGGCTTCGGCGAAGAGGCGGCGTGGGTCGTCGACCATCGTGGCGCCGGCCTGGAGATACTCGGCGTCCTCGTAGCCGCTGCCGATGCCCGCCCCGCGCTCGACCAGGACCCGGTGGCCGCGTTTGACAAGCAGTTCGACGCCGACGGGGAGCATCGCGACGCGGTATTCGCTGGGCTTGGTTTCGCGTGGGATGCCGAGGATCATAGGGAGTTCCTGACATCGGTTTTATCAAACCAGGGAAAATGACGATCATATCCCCCAACGTAAAATCGTGCCCGAACCGTCAGGGATTGAGAAAGAGCGTTTCGCGGGGGCGTTCGGGCTGCGGTGCGCAGACGCCGTGGGTGTAAGCTCGTATGAAGGAGCAACGAGCGTGCGGATATTGAAGTGGGGTGCTTGGGCGGGAGTCATGGGGGCGGCATGGGCTGCGACCGTGCCGGCGTCGGCGGCCGGCGAGGGTCCGGACGGCACCGCGGCGTTCGAGCGGCCGGCGTACAAGCTGCTGCGTTACCAGGAAGACTGGTCGGGCCTGGCCGGGCGAGACACGAGCCAGACCGGCGACCCGTTCGATCCGATCAAGTACGTGCCGCTCAGCGACGACGGCGAGGTGTGGGCGAGCTTCGGCGGCCACGCGCGGGTGCGCATCGAGAACTGGACGCACTTCAATTTCGCTGCTGTGGACGAGGACAACGACACCTTCACGCTGTACCGCATGACCCTTCACGGGGACCTGCACGTCGGCAAGGACCTGCGGGTCTTCGCTGAGGGCCTGACCGCCCAGTCCACCGAGCGCGAGCTGCAAGGGGGCCGCCGCACCATCGACGTGGATTCCCTGGAGCTGATGCAGGCGTTCGTGGACTACCGGTTGCCGCTGTGCGACGAGGTGTCGGTCACGCTGCGCGGGGGGCGCCAGGCTTTGCTGTTCGGGAACCAGAGGCTGGTCAGCCCGCTGCCCTGGACCAACACGTTCCGGGAGTGGGACGGCTTCTCGGGGATCGTGCAGTTCAACGGCTGGTCCGCCACCGCGTTCTACACGCAGTTCGCCCCCGTGCAGAAGTACGACTTCAACGACCCGGACGCGCAAACCGAGTTCTTCGGCCTCTACGCCACGGGCAAGCTGCCCCTGAACGGTCACAGCGCGGACCTGTACTGGCTGGGGCTGGACCGGGACGACCCCGTGACGTTCAACGGCACCACGGGCAACGAGGAGCGCCACACCTTTGGCGCGCGGCTGTGGGGTAAGCTGGGCCAAACCGCCTTCGACTACGAGACCGAGGCCGCGTACCAGCTCGGCGAGGTCGGCGACGGCGACGTCAGCGCTTAC
>JAJUHR010000127.1 GCA_029267795.1 Planctomycetota bacterium | reverse complement strand
CCAGTCGGGTCGGCCATAGGGATATTGCGGCGCGAAACGGAACGGCTGGCCGAAGACCTGCCGCGGCTCCTCCTCGACCCGGAACGCACGGGGCAGGTGGTACCGGTACTCAGCCCCCGCCAGGAACACCGTGTCCCCAGCCACCACCGACTCGGGATAGCCGCGAACGGTGTAGAAGCCGCCAACGACCTGCTCCGCCTGCGGGATCAGTCGGTACTCAAACGCGTACTGGCCGCGGAACCAGGCCGCCACCTCGTGCGCCAGCGTCAGTTGCTTCAGGCTGGAGGGGTTCTGCCAGGCCTGTGGGTTTAGCAGCGGCTCCAGGAACACGCCGTGGCTTAAGTCCCAGGACAGCACGACCCAATCGTCGTCCGGCGGTCCATCGCCCGCCACCGTCCGGCCCAAGCGACTCAGCTCCTCACGATCCACGCCCGTGGCACCGCTCTCCCACTCCACACGCACCACGCCGTGGGTTGAGAACCACTCCGTCTCCTGCTCCAGTTCCAACCCCACCGCCGGCAGGAAGAAATCCTCCTGGCCGTGCTCCATGGCCATGGGGTTGTCCACTTCCACGTGCCAGAATCGGGCCCCGAAGATCAGGTCCACGAACAGGTCCGCATCCTGAAACACGTTGGCGATCAGTTCCCCGCCAACCCCCCACGTACTGCCCGTAAAATCCTCTTTGAAAAACCCGACGTCCGAGGCGGTGAACTCGCTGTAATTCCCCGACACACGCCACCGCAACATCTCGCTGTCCAACCAGGGCGCTTCGTAGGAACCAATCACCGCGTGCACCTGGTCGAACCCCGCGGTCACGTAATCGATGCTCAACACGTCGTCATGGTCGGTCAGCTGGGTGTGGAAGAACCCGAACCGCTCACGGATCTTGTCCGTCTGCTCCGTGCCGGTGTTGGACACCTGCGCGTACACGGTCCAGGGCTTGTTTTCGGTGACCAGGTAGTCGAGCACCACGCCGCCGAGTTCTTCAGACGGGGAGATCGCCACGTCGACGCGGCGTCCGGGGTGGCGGCTCAAACGAAAGACGTAGTTGTCCAACACGTCTTTCCGCAGCAGGTCAGCACCCTGGGCCACCGGTGGAGTTGCTCCTTCAACCGCCGGCTGCAACGGAGAATGCTCGCGGATCCGGGCGTGCACCGGGTCGTTGACGCTCCGGGTCGAGCCAAACCGCTCCCCAGCCCCCACCGTCCGCACCTCCGACACAAGGCCGACGGTCAGAATGACCCGCAAGGCTGTCCGGTCCTGCGGGCGCAGGTCGTTGCCGTTCTCGTCGATGTCCAGCGGGTCGGGCGCCACGTACACCCCCAGGTACCGCATCCGCATCAGCTCGTCCCTCAGCCGCTCCAAGACCTTCTGGACCGCGCTGGCGTAGAAACGATCGGTCGGCGCACCGGCCAGGTCTGCCAAGCGAACCCTCAACGAGGGAACCCCAGCCCGCGGAGCCACCAGCCCCTCCTGGGTCTGGCCCAGTTCAACCTCCACCTGCATGAGCTCGTCGAGGTGGGGCAGCTGAGGGGTTTCACGCAGGTATTTCAGCTCGATCTGGCTCACGCGGAACACCGGACCGTCGGACACCTCCGCGTGAGGCAAGGGCTCAGCAGCATCTTCGTCCGCAGCGACCGGCACCGGCTCCGCGGGCCCCTCCGGCGGGGGGAGGGCTTCTTCGGCACGAGGCGATCCTTCAGCGGATCCGGGGGCCGACCCCGACGGCTCCTGCCCCGCGTGGATTACTGGCTCCACCTGCGGTCCGTTGGGCCCAGAAGCCGTCGACTCCACTGCCGTCGCCGGGGCAGTTGATTGATCCAGGCCTTCGGGCGTTACGGGCGCGGCTGTGGCGCCCTCGGCCTCGCCTGCCAGAGATCGGTTCTGCGTCGGCGGCGGAGGTTCCTCCCCCGAAGGTTGCTTGGCGGGCGATGCTACCCCGGGGGCATCGGCGGGTTGCATCTGCGGGAGCGGTGCAAGGGGTTGCCCCGCTTCTTCGGCTTGCTCTTTAGGAGGCTGGTCCGTCTGCAAGAGGACCCGGGGCGGGTCTTCTCCCGCTTCCACCGCAGGGGCCGACCAAGCAGTAGCCACGCCCAAGGTCAGACACCCACCGGCGGCAAACACCGTGAAGCTTCCGGTGAGCGTCCGAATCGCCCCCCACGCCGCCTGACAAGCGTGTGCGATCAGATGCGGCCTGTTGTTCATGAACACAGCCATTTCGCTGCAAAGCGCAGGGCTTCGGCGCCGGCCCATCGTTGCGAATCCGACAGGCGAACGATTACCCCTTCGCGTTGATACGCCCCCTCACCACTACCCCGGCTAGAAGTGGGAAGATGGTTAAAAAGCAACCCCTCGTCACCGTCCCCCAAAGCATCAGCCTCCATAGGCCACCCCCCAAGACCTGATGAAGCTCACATCATAACAAAAATACATGCGATCCTCGCATGTTCCAGGTCGCTCTCAACCCGACCGCTTACCGATCCAACCGCGCCCATCGAACGCCGTCCTCCGTTCTCTTAAATCTGGAATTGGAGCCGCTGCATTGGCGGGCCGATGAGGTCCACGGGGCGGGGCTTCGATAGCTGTCCCAGGCCGCCTCACCACGGGTCCGATGCTGTCCGGACCGAAGCAATCCCCCTTCAAGGAGGTCAGCCCGTGAAATACCTCAAAATAAACCTCGCTGCAGCGTCCTTGACGATCGGGCTGACGATCGGTTGTTGCCCTTCTCCTAAGAACTTCGAACGCAGCCGCGTGGTGGAGGTGGTCCCATTCGGGCCATCCGGTCAACTGGAGGGGCAAACCACCGGCTACGCCCTGGGTGCCGGCTCCCCGCTGGGCAGGGAGCTGTTCTCGCGCTATACCGAGATTGTTAAAGCCCAGCAGATCCAACCTGACTCGGTCGCCACGACCGCTGTGTCGGACGAAGCTACACCACTATTCATGGAGAGCTTGGAAGCAGCCGCAGGTTGGCCCTTTCTCGACAGTCTGCTGACCGTCAACGAACCGGCTGCGGACGCCTGGATCTTCGAACAGCAAGTCATGGTTGGCCTGTGGCTTCCGGAGCTCTTGGAGGCCGACCATGCCGCGCCCAACACGCTCCACGCCACGGATTTCGATGAGTTCGAGAGGGAGTCCGAGGCGTCCGCGGAGCATGAGAATCCTAAAGTTTCCGCAGCAACTCACGGCCGCTTAACGCCTTAGAGCATACTTTGTTTGGGTGTACGGGTTTTTTGAAATGAAGGGCGGCTGGGGCAGAGCGCACCTATACCCCCCCAGATTCGCCGTGGTGTCGCTTCACTCCACCACAGCCACCTGTCGCAGGGTCTGCTGTGCGGACCCAATTGATCTGCGAATTGTCTCTGACAGGGTGCGCTCAGCGCCCCTACAACTTGTTAGCGAGCATCGGACCGCCAAGCGCGCCTGCGGGGGACAACCCACCCACAAGCCAGTGCCATCAAACCCAGCGTGGTCGGTTCGGGGATGACATGCGTGCTAACCCGAAGATCCCAAGCCACGAATGTGCCAGCAGCTGCCGCTGAGGAATCGCCCACGTACAGCGTCCACAACCCGTTCGGATCTGAGTCCTCGAACAGGGACAACGGGTCGCCTTCAACGTGTGGGAGGTAATTATCCGGGCCCGCAGTGGGGCCGCTGCCCACCACCGTGGCGCTTGAAAGCCCCAGTCCCATCGACTCCGACGGCACGCCGCTTGGCGCCGTATCATCGAAAAGGATCGGCGCCGTGTCGCGTAAATTCGAAGAGTCCCCGCCAACTTCGCTGCCGTCGTCCAAGTTCCCAGGCAACCCGGGGCGGTTCAGCAGGGTGACCCCGGTACCCCCGGGCCCGACCAGCTTGATCGTTAGGTCACCAACAAAATTGTGGTTGATCCGGACCACCACGTCCACGTCCACGACCTCCAAGTTGGGCCCGACGTTAAGCGTGATCGGCTTGGAGGCCATCGAACCCAGCGAGCCGTCGTACCCGTCATCGACGATAGCCAGCGGAACCGTGTCGGAAGCCGCCGTGTGCAGGGTGATCGTCTCGCCGGTCGCTTCCGTGATCGCTGCGAACCCAATAGCGAGCGTCACGCCTATCAGACGAAAGCAAGGGGTCAAACGGAACATCTCCCGCGAGGAAAGACTCCAAATCCGTAAGCTCACTGGGACCAAACGCATAAAAGCCCCTTTCCTAACACTGCAGCTCATCGCGGTGCTTGTTCACACTCCCGATCCGCACCCCTCGGATAGTCGCCGCTATTTCAAATAGCAGCAACTGAAAGTCGCGCAGCAGCTAACCCTTAACTCAAAGAGTCCCCGCGGGCACCCCGCCCGACCCCGAAGCGACCCCCAGCACTCCTTGATATTTCTGGCCAACTGCCCGGCGCACAGCCGCCCATTTTAACACGGACCACCCCAAAACATGAAGACCAATTGAAATCTCGAAGGAGATTTATTGCACGACGGTGCTTTTCGTTTGGGCGCACGCAGATCGGGTTCGTTGTGATGCGTATAGCACACCCTGCAACTGGCCGGTTTCGAAACCCACCGAATGCACTCCGTGCGTAGGCTTCTTCATCCTGCACCCCAAAGGGTCGGTGAGGCAGTTGGTGGCCGCAGTAGGGCGCCACGCAGCGATTCACCGGTCTTGCGAGGGGCTCTCCTTGGACTTTCGTCGGCGCTTCAGTCGCCATGAAAGCCCGAGGTGAGCCCCAAACGCAAAGCCCACCGCCGCCACGTACCGCAGCAGATGGGCGGTTGGAACGCTCTGATCGAGCAGGGCCAGCAAGTCGACCACAATCGTCCCGAACGCCACGCCGAGCAAAAACATCACCGCAAAATACGCCATTGGGTGCCGCTTGATGAGCAATTCCAGCGGCTCCTCATGGGCAGGGGTCATATGAGCCTCCATGGGCGTACGTCCGGCGTGAGCCCCCACCCCCGTTAACGCTTCGGCTACCGGGGGTGCACAAGGGATAAATCGGCAAACCCCGTCAGGTCAGTGGAGCCGAGGCAGCCGGGTCAGACCATTCGCCTTTGTCCTGACGCAACCGACGCGTCGGGTCAACGACGATTTCCACACCCGACTGAGTCTGGACTAGGCGGACCGAGCAGCGTTCCAGCGGCCGCTTGGCTTTCGACCCCTCCTGGTTGATCCCTTCGAGGCTGAACCGGCTATTGTGACAAGGGCACTTGAACTGCTGTTTGACGGGGTCCCAGTGGGTCGTGCACGCCAAGTGGGTGCAGGTCGCGCTCAGCGCCACGAGAGTCTTGCCGTCGCTGACGACCCACACGCCTTTGTCTTGCTTAAAGCCCTGGTACAAACCCGGCTCCCGGTAGCGCGCGGGAGCCCCGATCGAAAACGGTTCCTTGGCGAGTTTGGCCTTGTTGTCTTCCTTCAGGTCATTGGGACGTGGCTGATCGGCTCCCTGGGCCTGTCGAGTCTCCTGGGCCAGCGCCTCGGGGCCCATGACCACGAGCGCAGCACCGGAAGCCGCGGCGACCGCTGTAAATGTTCGTCGGGTGATAGGCATGGCCACGTCCCGTCTAAACCCCAAGTCATCGAATCATAGGGCGAGTCGGTGCATTGGCAATCCGTGGGTGGGCAAGGCTACCCGGCATGCCCTATTGCCCTTCGACCCCGATCAACCCCAGGCCGATCGGCAGTCCAGCCCAGCGGGCACCATCGCCGCCACCTGCTCATAAACTCGGCAGCATCGGGCCGCTGCGTCGTCCCAGGTTAGTCGGCGCACCTCGATGTCCGCCTGCTCGCGGAGCGTTCGACCCAGCGGGGGATGCTTGAGCACGGCGACGATCTTG
>JAJUHR010000405.1 GCA_029267795.1 Planctomycetota bacterium | reverse complement strand
GTAATGCTGGGGCTCTTTGAGGAACAGGTCCCTGCACACCGGCGAGCAGAAGTAGTAGTTCTGTCCCTGGTGTTCGACGAAGACGGTCGTGCGTTCGTCGACCAGCATTCCGCAGACGGGGACTGTCGCCATGGGGGGTTTCGTCCCGATCGAGGGGGGGTCTGGTTTCTTTTACGTGCCGTAAGCCGGTCGGTGCCTGGGGTCGGCCGGCGGTGTGTGGTCGCTAAACTTGGCTCGGCTCGTTGCCGGGCAGCGGCCTTTTAGTTTGCGGGCGCGGTCTGGGGCCCGGGGCTCGGCGATCTCGTTTCGCTTAGGCTGCGAAAGACCAGCAGGCTGGCGGTGTGGCCGTGGACGAAGTTTTCCTCGCCGATCGGCCCGAGCTCGCCGGCGGCGAAGCAGCCCGCGAGGGGGATCCGGCCTAACGCTTCCTGGACCAAGGCCGCGTCGGCGTGGGGGTGGTCGAACAGGTGGGTGCCCCGGCCGTTGCAGGAGAAGAGCAGGGCGGCCTCGGCGGGCCCGTGCAGCTTCTGGATCTGCAGGAGCATGCGCAGGTCCTGCTCGGCGGCCCGGTGGTCGTGCACGTGGAACTGGATGGTTTGGCCGACCCGGATCTGCGGATCTCCGATCGCGATCTGGCCGGTGGCCTGATCGACCCCGACCAAGTGGCGGATCAAGAAGTCCCCGACGCCGAAGCGATCTTTGTATTCGTTGATGACGCGTCCGACGACCAGTCCCCGCGTGCTGACCAGTTCGCGGTCCTCGTCGTCGAGGGTCTGGATCAGCTCATGGACGGCGCGCAAGGCGTTGCGTCCTCCCAGCTCCTGGACGATGTGGCGTTGCGAGCGGGTGATGACGTAGGGCTTGCCGATCGGCCGACAGCCTTGGCTGACGGTGCAGTCGACCCGGACCGGGCCACAGAAGGCCACGCCGACCGCCGCATCGGGGGTCAGCTGGCCGTTGAGCAGCAGGCGGTTGCCGCCGGGCTCGGTCCCCGCGCTGGCCAAGCCGCCCATCACCGGGGTTTTGGGCCAGCACTGGGAAAACATCTGGAGCACTTTGGAGGTCGGCGTGCTGAACGGGTCGGCGAGCATGAGGACGGCTTTGGGGGGTGTCGCGTCGGCCCCGTCGCGTTGGACCGCGTCGCGCACGGCTTGGGGCGACTGCAAAACCGCCGGCCAATCGGACTGCCTGAAGCCGAACGGGTGCAGGAGGACGCCCGGCATTTCCGCCACCAGGACTGCCAAGCCGGGTGATTGCTCGATCTCCTGGCCCGGGCCGATCACCCCTGCCGCGGTAGCCCCCACCGATACCCGCGGCTCGAGGGCTTCGGCGAGTTGGCACTGGACCTGTTCCAGCGACTCGCGGTGGTGTGGAGAGGCGAACATCACCAACAGGTCCACTCGGCCAGCGGGCTTATGGGTCAGTGCCTGGATCACCTCATCCACAGCGGCGGCGGGTTGCGGGGCTTCGCTAAGGGCAGAGGCGAATCGCAATGTACTTTTCCCCGTGAGCATGAGCCACCCATCCCGTTCCATCCGAGGCGGACCGTGTTGGATTGTAACGCCTCGCCTGCCTGAGCCGTGCGGGCTTGGCGTTCAACCCGCCCGATTCTGAGCCGCGATATCCTGTTGCGATTTACTATAGGGTTTCGGATTTTGTGGGGCGGGGGATGAAAGGAAGTTCCGGGGAAAAAGGCTCGGCTCGAAGCCGCGGCGGAAAGGTTGTCGTGGGCCACGCGGGCCGGGAGGGCTACATCGGCTTGGCGTCGATGGTCTGGTCGAAGACGGCCAGCAGCTTTTCCTTGTCGAAGACCATCTCCTGCCGGGTGAGGCCGACGATATCGTAGGTATAGGTCAGCTCGATCGCGTCGACGGGGCAGGCCTCTTCGCACATGCCGCAGTAGATGCAGCGCAACTCGTCGATGTCGAATTGGGCGGGGTACTTCTCGCGGTCGTCCCAGGGGGCTTCGGCCCCCACGATGTGGATGCAATGGGCTGGGCAGGCGGTGGCGCACATGAAGCAGGCCACGCATTTGACGCGGCCGCCCTCGTCGCGGTTGAGCCGGTGGACCCCTCGGAAATTGCCCTTGTACAACCCGCCT
>JAJUHR010000196.1 GCA_029267795.1 Planctomycetota bacterium | reverse complement strand
GTGGATCGTCTTGCACGCCTCGTCGTACCTCCCCATTTTGTAGTAGCACCACGACAGCGTGTCCGTGACGAAGACGCTCTTGGAACCCTCGTACGCTTTTTCGGCTTGTCGCAGCGCTTCTTCCAGGTGTCGGTCGTGGTCTGCGTAGAACCGCGCCAGTTGGGCGTTGCCGTGTTCCGAGGAGTGGGCGTGTACTTGATTGTCGCCGTGGTGGTGGCCGCTGTGGAACGCGACGACCTGGCGGTATTGCTCCTCCGCTTGGTCCGGTTCCCCCATGAGGGTGTAAAGGTCGCCCAGGGCGACGAGCAGGTCGTGATCGGGTGCGACGGCCAGGGCCCGGCGGCAGTACTCCACAGCCGCCTCGTACTCCTTCCGCGCCGTCTTGACCTTAGCCATGGCGGCCAGCAGGTGGCGGTTCTCGGGGGCCTGTGCCAGGGCCTGTTCGAGCTGCTTCTCGGCCGGGACAAGCGATCCGGTGCTCAAGGCCATCAAGGCGAGTTGGGCGCGGCACCAGGCGGTGTTCTCGGCGTGGGGTCCGCCGGCGTCGATGGCCTTCTGCATCAGCCAGCGGGCTTTGCGAACATCGCCGGTTAGGAACAACAGATGGGCGGCGCGGCTGTAGGAGGATAGATCGGGGCGTAGGTCCAGGCACTTCTGGTAATACTCGAAGGCTTGGTCATAATCGCCAAGCTCAACCGCGGCGTCGCCGAGCAGCGCATAGGCGTCCTCGCTCTGGGGATCGATTGCGATGGTTTTTTTCGCCCACTCGGTGCCCTGGTCAAACCGGTGTCTGGAATTGCAGACCCACGCCAGGCCGAGGGTGGCCTCCGCATTGTTTTCGTCCAACGACAGCGCCTTGCGGAACGCCGCCTCGGCCCGGTCGTAATGGTCGCTCACGGTCGCTTCGCGCGATTGTTGCATCAACGCGTTGCCCAGGTGAATCCAGGCGTTGACATCCCCCGGGTTTTGCTGCGTGAGGCGTGCCCACCGAGCGACAGGATGGATATCGGATTGGGCTGACGGCTTTGCTTCAGGGGCCGGGGCTGTGTCCGCCGCGGTCGCAGCGGGGCCGTCCCCTCTCAAGGGGCTGCTTGTCAGGCACGTTAGACACAGAAGGCCAGCCGCCAGGGCCGCACAGACCCAGAATCGAGTGAAACGATTCTGGGCAACGCGTTTTTGATTCTCTCCCAACAGGGCCTCATGGTGTTGAGTCGTATTTCGCATAGATTTACGGGGCCCGGATCACCGCAAACAAACGCGGCCGCGGCCATGTCGTTTTTCGTGGGGATATCGAGTCCCTCGGATGGGGGTGGCTGGGGCAGAACGAAGCTAAGCTGCGGCGTTTACCGCCGCTCCGCTCCGCTCCACACCCGAACGAAAAACCGCCATACAACAGAGGAAATTACTCCTCACTGCGGGCTAGGCAACGGGCCTTGCCGCTGATTCACGGTGGGGCCGGCGTGCGGCGTGGCCAGGTAGGGGAATACCTGGTTGTAGACCTGGTCGTTCGCGTTGACGTTGTAGCCGATATAGACGGTGAACTGTGACAATGCGGTCAAGGCGATATCGACCACGTCGTCGCCGATGCGCCGGCCGTTGGGCCAGCCGCCGCTGCGGATCCCACCCAATCCGCTGGTCACGTCACTGCCGAGGATGCCCAGGCGGCTGAAACCCAGCTGGCCGGGCAAGAGGACCGGCCCGGTGGTTGTGTCCACCCGGATCACATCGGGGATGTAAATCACCTTGAGGTCGTCACGACCGGTCGTCGGCAGGGGTGAGGCGCCCGTAGGGTCGCCAAAGAGCACGAAGTTGATCAGGAAGGCTAGCTCCGGGTTCTGTGCGTAAGTGGCGAACTTGCTCAGGTCGTCGGTAGGCGATGTCCGGTTGTAATTGTCTTTGTCCTTTAGCGCCACGAGGGCCTCGTTAAAGAGCGGGTTCCCCATGCGGTTGACCTGGATGAATGGCCCGCTGTTGATCGGGTTACCATTTGTCTTGCGCAGGGTGATGCGCTGCCGACTGACCGACGCATAGACACCCACGCCCGTGGCCGGTGTGCGAAAGACGGGGTCGATGTAGGTGCCCAGCCTTAGGCTTTCCAGGGGGATCTGGATCGCGTACGTCAGCACGTTGAAGCCCTGGAAGCCGTCGACGCCCCCGCCGTCCTGCCCCAGCCCGCCCGTGTTGGGGTCGCCGTCCTTGTCTTCGATAATCCGACCGTCCAGCAAGTCGAAGATGCCGGGGGTGTCGGCGTAAAAGCCGTCTTCCCGGGGTCCGGCCCAGACGGTCTCGCCGGTCGGCAGGTCGCTGATGGCCTGACGGGTCAGCGGGTCCAGTTCCGATACGTTCGTGGCGCCGGAAATGGCCCGCCCGGTGGTGGGGTCGTTGTAACCCGGCGTCGTGCGGAGGCCGACGTTGGGTGGTGGCGTGAGAAGGCCGGTGGCCAAAACCGTGCCGTTCTTCGAGACGGTGTAGGTCTGCGTGTAGTTCTGCTGGGCGTCTCCGATCGACGTGATAGCGCCCGCCGCGGTGCCCAGACCGTACGAGAGGATCGTGTTCGGGTTCTTGATCCCGCTGGTCACCGAAGAGAAACGAAAGTCGTACCGATCCACCGTCGCGCCGGTCACCGGATTGGTGATGTGGATGCTATACCGGGCGTCGTCCGCGAAACGATCGTAGGTGACGCCGTCCCCCGGCTCGGAGAACGGCCGGACGCTCACGATCACGTTAAGAACTCGCTCACCGGGGTTGTTGTACCTGGTCCCGACGAAGGTGTACACATCCGTGATGTTGGCCTGCGGGTCCTGCTTGATCAGCGGCGCGTCGCTGTGGCTGGCCGCACGGGCCGGGGCAAGGCAAGACAAGCCGGCGATCGTCATCACGGCCAAAGCGCCGGCGGCGGCCTTCGTCGCCTTAAACGAGAGTTGGTGGCGTTGCATGGGATGGCCTCCATGGATCGAGTTGACGGGATTCGATTGACGAGAACCATGTACGGTCGGACCCCCTCGGACCAAATCCAATCGGCGGGTCAGGCCGCCCCCCGAACTTGAACTGTGACGTAGGACCGACGCTGCTGCGCGTTGCGGCGAGAAACGCCCTCGGCCCAGAGCATCGCGCAGATCCCGCACATCCCCGCGACCCCCACGAGCGTGCTCGGCTCGGGAATGATGGTGGTTTGCACGTCACCCGCGAGGAAGTCTCCGTCGAATTCGAAGGCTTCAAAGGAACGGAATACGCCGGGCGCCGGCGCGGACAGGCTTTCGAAGCCGAAGCCGCTCGTGGTCGTCCCCACAGCGAAAAGACCGGTGTCTTCCAGGAAATCGACGATGCCCAGCCCGTCGTCATAACTGGCCAGGTATCCGACCGGAGCCGTCAGGGTGGGGTCGATCAGCGGGTCGCCCAGCGGTGCATCCACGATGCTGACGAGGACCACGTCGTCCGGGCCGGTGTTCATCACAGAAAATTCGTACAGGAAGCTGCCGGCAAGAGGTGTCACCGTCGCTTCGACGGTGAGGGCGGCCTCTGCCGCTGTTGAAAAGAAGAGCAACGACATGAGCACACATGCGCGACCGGGTCGAACCAGCATCGGTATTTCTCCTTTTTTCCGAGACCTTGTGGTGCCGTCGGGGGGAATTATTGGTTCCGCTCCCCGCCGCCGTATGGCCCGCACTGGCGGTAAGATGAGATGGGGTGGACTAGGGGCAATTCTATCACCCGGTCACGACCGCGCCTAGATTTTTTTTACAAACGGATATGCCCAATCTGCCTACCATTAAAGCACTTACAGTCCGAAATGGGGCATCCTGCGTTTGGAATCGAGTTGGCTAACATCGGCGCGGGCAGGGCCTGCGATCCCAGCTGCGGTCCTAGGGGGCAGTAGCTGACCGGACCTTGTTAGGCGTCGGTTACGCCCGATGGCGTTTTTTTGTTTGGATGCCGCGTCCTCGGATTGGGGTGGCTGGGGCAAGTCGCCACTTTTTATATCGGCCAGAAGGGAAAAATGGGCGATACAGGATTCGAACCTGTGACCTCACGGGTGTGATCCGTGCGCTCTAGCCAGCTGAGCTAATCGCCCTCAGTAGCGGCGTGGAGCGGATCATAGCAAGATCGCACGGCCACGCCAGCGGCTACGGCGACAGGAGGGGACACCCTCGAAGCTATAGGCTTACGAAGCGTGAGGGGTCTTGACTACCGGGGCCGCTGCCGATTGCTCCTGGGCGCTATCGCCATCCATCGAGCGAGTCGCTTCGATCTGGCGCGGCGGCTGCGACGTGCCGGTTGTGGGGCGGGGCGATTGCTGGGCGTCGTCCTCGATGCCGCTAAGCCCCTTCTTGAATTCGAGGATTCCCTTGCCCAGGCTCCGGCCCACTTCGGGGAGCCGTTTGCCGAAGATCAGCAGACCCAGGAACGCCAGCAGCAGCATTTCTCCCAGGCCGGTGTTGCCGAATAGTCCTAGCATG
>JAJUHR010000400.1 GCA_029267795.1 Planctomycetota bacterium | reverse complement strand
GTGCAGCTTCGATCGGTGGGGAAGCCCGCCCTGGCTGCGATCGTTGGTCCGTGGTTCCGGCATCGTTCCCCGCCTGCTTCTGGGCGTGGTCATGGGCTTCCTGCCGTGCGGGTTGGTCTACGCCGCCCTGGGGATCGTGGCGGGCCTCTCTTCGCCATGGCATGGCGCTGTGGGCATGGTCGTGTTCGGCCTAGGAACCGTGCCTTCGCTGACCGCGGTGCTGCTCAGCAGCCGGCTGATCCCGACGCGGCTGCGCCCCCACGGCGTCAAGCTGGCCGCGATCATGATCACGCTTTCGGGCTTGTGGATGATGGCCCGCAGCCTCACGCCGCACGATCATGGCCATTCGACACACGCTGCACACCACCACGCCCCCGCCGCGCATCTGGCGGACCGGTCGGAGTAGATCGGCTCCAGGGTGGCTGGGGCAGAGCGGAGCGATGCCCCGGTTTTTTGCAGGTCCTGGCCTGCTCGGACACGATGGTTTTGCAAGAGTAGGGCGGATCAACCGCAGCGGATCCGCCAAAGATTCCATACGATCCGTCGCCATCGCTATGGTAAGGCCAAATGACGCCACAGTATGCGCCCACCGCTACGACTCCCCCAGCGCCACGTCCAGCCGCCCGCCGCACCGATCCAGCCGATCCTGGGCCTGCCGCCGACTCAGCCCAAGGCGGTGCATCACGACGGCGGTTTTTACCGATCCCCCCGCCTCCTGCAGCAGGCCAAACGCCCGCGCGCGGTCCAACCCGCACAACGTCGCGACGATCCGGCCGGCACGGTCGCGCAACTTCGCGTTGCTGGCACGCAGGTCCACCATCAGGTTTTCGTACACCTTTCCTGCACGGACCATCAGCGTCGTCGAAATAGTGTTTAGCGCCAGTTTCGTCGCGGTGCCAGCCTTCATCCGCGTCGACCCCGTCAGCACCTCCGGCCCGGTCTCGAGCACGATCCGATGATCGACGAACGGCGGCCGATCCACCGGCGTGCACACCAATAGGGCCGTCACGGGCGGCTCCGGCAAAGCCTTGGCGAACCGAAGCGCTCCCAGGACGTAAGGCGTCGTCCCCCCCGCCGCGATCCCGATCACCGTGTCGTGCCGGCCCAGCCCCAGGCCGCGCAGCTCTTCGTGCGCGCCAGCGGGGTCGTCCTCGCGGGATTCGCTGGACCGGCGCAGCGCCGCGTCGCCCCCCGCAATAACCCCCACCACCCGCCCCAGCTCGACCTGGAACGTCGGCGGGGCCTCCGAAGCGTCGAGCACCCCCAGCCTGCCAGACGTGCCCGCACCGACGTACACCAACCTGCCCCCAGCGATAAACCCCGGCTCGGCAGCCGCAATCAGCCCCACCAATGCCGGCCGGGCCCGCTCCAACGCCTGCGGAACCGCGCGGTCTTCCGACTGAATCAATCCCACGATCTCGCCCACCGTCATCCGGTGTAGCCCCATCGATCGCGGGTGGCGCTGCTCGGTCAGCAACGACGATCGGTCCGGCGGCGTATCGGTCACGTTTGAACCGCTCATGGCAACACCCAACACCCCGCCACCGGGGCAGCAGCCTGACAGTGCGTCACCCGCGGCAGTGTGATCGGAACCCGGTCCTGACACAACGCCCCGAGCACCGCGATGGCCACCGCTTCGCGCAGCTGCACGGGCACCGCCACGTCGTCGCTGACCACCACAGCGCCACCAGCTTGCCCACGGATCTCCGCCACCAGGGCTTGATTCCACACGCCCCCGCCCGCCAGGATCAGCCGCTGCACGCCCCCCACACGGTGGGCCACAATGCTGGCGATCGCGGCACACGCGCTCCGGGCCAGGTCTTCGGGGGCAAGCCGGCCCTGCCAAGCGTCGATCCACTGCTCCACTTCGTCCCCGGTGCCGAGCGAGCGTTCCGCCTCACACTGAGCCCGCAGCAGTGCGACTAATTCCTCACAACCCGCCCGGTCGACCCCGCCTGCCGCGGCCCGCTCACCCAGATAGTCGTAAGGCTGATTCCACTGCCTGCGGGAGATCTCGTCCAGCAGCTGGTTGCACGCGCACACGTCCCCGCCCTCGATCAACCCCAGCGACGCACGAACGTCCTCCCCTGCCGCGGGTAGCACGGTCACGTTTGCAAAGCCGCCCAGGTTCACGACGGCGCGACGCTCC